>WLHM01000042.1 GCA_009702725.1 Actinomycetota bacterium
CGCTCTAAACATGGTCGTAAATGCGATTGCCCAGCAGACCATAAAGCCACCGTAACTCGCGCCCATTAAAACTAATTTAGAACCATCAATGGCCGGGCTTGCCGAAAGTTGCTCGGCCACATGTTTCACATCTTCAAAGTCATCTTGACCCCAGGCACCATTTATTGAGGAAGAAAACTGTTCACCGTAACCTTGGCTCCCACGCAGATTGCTGACCGCCACGTAGTATCCAAGCGCTGAAAGCCTTTGGTTCTCGAAGGAGAAACGCCACCCCGCTGGCCAATGAGGCCCACCATGTACAGAAAGTATCAGTGGCGCTGGGTTTGTGGGTTTCACAGGTGGCGCGAGCAGCCAGGCATCCAATAAAATTGCGTCAGTGGATCGCACCGATACAAGTGAGACTTCACCTAACTGAACTTCACTGAGCCAAGATCCATTGCGGTCGGTCAACCGACGTTCATTTTTACCATCTGAAGTTGCCAAAAATAGCTCACCCGGGTTTGTTGGGTCAGTAGAGACAAAAGCGATAGCTCCTGAATCCGAAGTTGAAAAGGAGAGTATTGACCTATCACCTTTCAGCGCCTCGTTAAACACCACCCCCGCTGGGTTACCCTCTAAAGGTTCGACCCAACCAAGGTGCACCGTGCCACGCTCGGGATACCTACCGAGAATCCCGAATCCTTCTTTCCAGTCCAGGGAAGCATCACCGTATCCTCTTAGATCGTCAGACTGAACGCATAAGCCAAAACTTATATCTAGGCCATCAGTAACACTTGATTCAATCCGGGGAGCAATCTCAATGAGCTTGATCTCGTGGTTTAAGGACGTATCGTGCCGATTCGAATTCCCGATAAATGCAATCTTGCGTCCATCAGGTGACCACACGGGCGCTTGCACCAAGCCTTGGCCATCAGTAAGTTGATGTAGAGAACGACTTTCGACTTCAACAGTCCAAAGGGCTGGACCAGATGAATAAGCCTCCGGGTTAGCCCTATCTGAAATGAAGGCTACTGTGTTTCCATCCGGTGACCAACTGCACGCACTGTCTTTACCAAGTGGAGTCGTGAGCAGGTTAGCCTCCTTGCTCAGCATGGAAAAAACTTTCATCCCGGTCTTCGCGATTGGTGCACCAATGCGAACTCCGTCGGCTTTGTAAACTTCTTGCGTGATTGTGTACGCATCGTCACCGAGTTGACTACCTGAATTCGCCTCCCAACGAAAAGGGTATGCGAGTGATTGCCCATCAGGGGACCAGGCACCAGGGCCAGCCACCCCGTGCGGTTCTTCGGTCAGTTGCTCGATCTCGTTCCGAGTAACCTGCCATAACCACAGTTGCACATCGCCATTTCGGCTGCCCAAAAAAGCCAGACTTTGCCCGCCTGGAGACCAGCGCCCAGCCCACATTCGTTCAGGGTGCCCGCTGGGTGGTGGAATTTCTACCCCGGTTTCGCTGCTAACCAAAAGGATCATTTTAATTTCAAGACCGCCCTCAGGGCAGATCTTGGTCTCGGTAATGCAGATCAGGGAGCCGTCTTTGGTAATTTGAGGGTCGCTAAGCCAACGTACAGACAAAAGATCGCTTGCAGCGATCAGTCGCTTCTTCACGCTCAAATCAAATGTTGTAGTGAAACTGCACGGTTGGTGGGCGGTCGCGGCCTTTAAGCATCGCGTATCCCGCTGGGGCATCAAGTACTGACATTGGACTCGGTGCCAGCCCTGAAACATCAACTTTCGAGTCGGCCAAGAGTCTCAAGAACAGTGCCATGTTTCGGTTTTCTGTCCATCTAACAAGTCCAATGGGATAGTCAATGCTTTCTTCTTCATAGCGTGGGTCATAACGCCCTGGCCCATAGGCGATGGTCTGTTTAATGGTCACGTCGTGGCCGCCCATCCGGGCTCGATCAATAGTCATTCCAAAGACACCAACACCCACGACGGTTCCGCGTTGGCGACACAAATCCATTGCGTGATTTAGCGGGTCATTCGATTCGCTTACGACACTCAATAAGACCGCATCCGCACCGAACCCACCCGTAGCCGCCGAGACGGCAGCATCCGTATCCGCGTCGTTCGGATCGTAAACCTGATCGAACCCGAGCTCCCTGGCCAATTTCAAGCGATTCGGATCTACGTCAAGTCCGATCACGTATATCCCGCTGGCCCGGGCAATCTGCGCGGTCAACAATCCGAGCAAACCCAGACCGTAAATTACAATTGACTCACCAACGCGACTATCTGCCTCTCGAAGCGATTCAATCGCGATGGATCCAAGGGTGACATAAGAACCTTGTTGCAAAGTTACCCCTTCAGGTAACTTTGCAACAAGGTTCCGCGGCACGGCGATGACCTGCGCATGATGTGCACACTGGCTTCCAGAACAAGCCACCGCCATACCTGGGACTATGTCGACAACACCCGCACCAACTGCCCTAACTACCCCCGAAGCGCTGTAGCCGAGGGCTACATCCCCGGTTGTGCCCGCTGGCACTGGGAATATCTCACCGGCTAAGCCATCTCGGATCTTTGGCCAGTGCCCTTCACTCCCCGGATACTCTTCGTCAACCCCTGGATTTTCAACACTCCGCCGCAAAATTAGCGACTCGGTGCCGGAGCTAACCGTCGAGAAGGAAGTATCAACCAAGATTTCTCCCGGCCGTACCTCTGGTTCAGCGACGTCACGGACGACGGCCTCACCAAGACGGGCGTAGATGCGCTTCATAAGTAGAACTTAACTTGTGAGGTACTTGGTAATGAGCTCATTACAGCTACTTACAGCTATGTCAAGTGCCTGCTGCGAAGACTGGCCACCCTTAGCTATGGCATTTACCGCAGCATCGAACACTGGGTAGGTGTCATAAGGTGTTGGCCAAGTATTCGAAGGCAACGTGCCCTGCTCTGCAAGCACAGATCCGATCGGGAAAATCTTCGCGATCTCCGGATCATTGAGAACGTCACTTCGAACAGCAGGCAACCCGGACTCCCCGGTTAGCATCATGGCCTTTTGCCCATCAAAGCTGGTCATGTAGCTCAGGAAGCTCACAGCGGCGTCAGGATTTGCCGTGTACTTATTGACGCCAACACCTTCGAAGGCGTTAGTTGTGCCAAACTTTCCTTCAGTTACCGCTGGGATTTTGCAAGCGCCGACATCTTCTGGCTTAAGCAGGGAGTCCGGGCCCTTGTAAGCCATGGACCAGTACTGCGAGGTGCCGATCTGAGATCCACCCTTGCCTTGTGTGAAGAGGATCGCGGTGTCTTGATCTGCTCCCGGATCACTCAATACGTTGGGGTCGTAGAACTGTGTCTCGAGGCCCTTCTTGATCGCCTCGAACGTCGCTAAACCGGAGGCGTTATTGAATAGCACCTGTGTGCTGTCCTCATTGAACATCGGCTCACCGCCACCGTTGTACATCGCAACCCAGTAGGTGCGGGCGTAACCGGCTAGCCATGGGAGCAGGCAACCGTAGTTGTTACCAACATGGAGCTTGGGCGCGAGGGCCGAAAGGCCATCGAAGGTCGACGGTATCGCATCAGGATCAGCGCCGGCAGCAGCGAACATTGCCTTGTTGTAGATCATGAAGTACATATCTGAGCTAAGAGGGCCGGACAACAATTGGCCGTTGACGGTGAGCGAATCCACCACTGAACTAAGAAGTCCACTCGTATCCAGCTTGCCATTTAAGTCCATGAACAGGCGGTCACCAAACCTATGGGTGAATGCCGGGTCGCCATAAAGGAGATCCATGGAGCCATCTTGCGTAGCCACAAACCCGGCGAACTTGATAGCGCGCTCTGCGTAAGGCACGACGGTAACCACCGCTTTGCCTCCGGTTAGAGCTTCCCAGCCGGCCGCGTATTCCTTCAGCGCCGGCTCATCGCCTGGATTTGTCCCGACCTGAAGGGTTACCCCTTTAAAGGAAGTTACGGTCCCTGCTGACGTAGCTGCACTTGCGGCAGCAGCCGAAGGTGAAGACGAGGCAGCCGGGGTCGTTGAGCAGGCACTTAGCACAGCGGCTGCAGCAGGTACCGCCAAACTGGCCTTAAGAACCGTCCGGCGATTGATACCGCGAGCCGGTTCCGGAGTTGAAATCTCTGGTGAAGTCATGTGAATTCCCTTCCCGATTGAGGGGGTTGCGCACCCCCAGAAAGGCCCGAGGTCACGCCCAAACGCTCGCAGGCTAGCAACACCTGAGAGTGATGTCAATGATCTTTGATCAGAAGTTGTAAAACTGTGTTCTCGCAGTCAAGACACCGAAGAATCAAGGATTTGTCCACTAAATGGGCTGTTCTACAACTTGCAGATTGTCCAAACTCCCAGCAAAACAGCGAAAATTCAGGCTTCCGAGGAGCCTGCCCAGCGGATGCCAGGGCAAATTGTGTTAACGATTACTCCCCACAAGGACTGCGGCACTTAAGTTGAAGCCCACCGTCACCCCGGTGATTAATTGGCGGGCAAGACCTGGATTTGCGGTGCCGCTCGGACGCTCAATAACTCGGCGCCGCCAGCCCTCACCACAATATTTTCCTCGTGCACCATTAAACGACCCGGTGAAAATTCCATCGCTGGCTCGATTGTGAGGACAGTTCCTTCCGCTAGCACAGTCTCATCGTCTTCTATATTGCTCGGGGGCTCGGTCAGCTGCATGCCTAGCCCGTGCCCGAATCTTCCAGCGCTATTTCCTAGGCTCCCTGAGCCATCTAGAACGCCCGCGATGGCTCGCCACACATCACTTGATGTCGCGCCCGGAACGGCTGACGCGATACCAGCCTCCGTAGCTGCCCAGACGATTTCATAGGCGCGCACCACCTCAGCGTCAACATTGCCAATCGCCCAGTTCCTGTCAAAGTCGCAGAAGTACCCGTCATAAGTTGCCCCTGTGTCAATAATGAGCACATCTCCGCGCCCGATAGCTCTATCGGTAGGGCTCATCACGATGTTTTCGTATCCGCCCTTTCCGGCAATCGCGACTAAATACGGGGTTGAATCAGCCCCTCGCGCAGAAATGTTATTTCTGAATTCTCTAGCTAGAGTTATTTCGGTATGTTCCTGCTGCAGCATCTCTGGTACTTCAGCAAATGACGCGCTGGCCAACTGGCACACGTAGCGAAGCTTTGCAATTTCATATTCCGACTTCACGTGGCGGCAGCGGCGAATCACGTCGGTACCATCAACCAGTATCACGTCAGATTTCTGCCGCAACATATCAAGTTCATTTATCGGCATGCGAAGGTGAACTTCACGCCCAAATTCAGCGCCAACGCGCCCACCCACTCCAGCTATCTCCCGGAGCGCATCACTTAAAAGAGTAATTCCGTCATCCGCTGGGACCGGTGCAGGCCAAGTCCTGATGTCTTGTAGCCAGGTACTAGCCATCCCGGTTGCGCCTACTTCCGGAATCACCGCAACAGGTCGATCCCCTCCAGCCGGCAATACGACGTACCAAGATCTAGTTGGGCTCTCCCACAATTGGCTCTCAAAACCAGTGAAGTAACGAACTTGTTGAGGGCTTGTTACTAAAAGTGCATCTAATTGATTTAACTCCATGAAACTTTGAGCGCGCGCAAGCCTTTGCGCAAACTCCTCAATGGGAAACCCACGCGCGGGTGGTGTCAGCGCTTCAATCATCACGAACCTGCTTCCTTTGCCTTGACTTCGTGTTCGATATGTCAACTGCTCGACTGGCCCAACTCGATCTTCTAGTGCCCAACACAAGATGCACCTCGCAGAGTAGCTCACCAGTAGTGCTCACTACTGGCGATCACTACTAATGCTCACTCCTCCGGCGCTAGAAATTCCACCCGTCTCGTGCGCTGCGCCCAAACTACCGAAGCAATGACAACACCAGCCGCAAGCACAGTTAGCCAAGTGACGGTTTCACCGAGCAGCAGCGCAGACCACAGCAAGGTAAGTAGTGCCTGCAACTGCTGAACTTGACTACCTCTAACGATGCCGGCCATCGAAAGGCCCCGATACCAAGCAAAGAATCCCAAGTACATCGATGAGATGCCTAGCAAAATCAAGGCGATCCACTGGGTGCTCGTGGTCTGATAATCACCACTTGTGATAAACCAAAGAACCAATGACGCCGGCACCGTTATCGGTAGGGCAAGGACTACAACCCATGAAATTACCTGCCATCCCGGCATCACCTTGGTGACCGACGCGCCCTCGACATAACACCATGAAGAAAAGAGCATTGCGCCAACCATCATCAAATCCGCCCAGTAATTAGGGCTCGTTGCCCCACCGCGGCCCAAGGAAAAAATCACCAGGGCCGTTGTTCCGACGCTCGCCGCTAACCAGAACTTTGCGCTCACCTTTTCGTGGGTTCGAAAGACGGCGATGATCGCGGTCGAAAGCGGCATGAAAGCGGCGATGACTGCCACATGTGCTGACGTCGTGTACTGAAGTGCCAGCGCGATCAGGATTGGCCAGCCGAAAACCGCTCCGATCATGGTGAGGAGGAGCGGTCGCATCAAATGGCGAGCTGGCCAAGGGACTCTGTTTACCGACAAAATCACTGCCGCTAATAACCCAGCAACCACCGCGCGACCGGTCGCGGTCAAAAACGGATTAAAGCCGCCAACCGCGATTTTGGTTAGCGGGAGCGAAAATGAAAAAAGCAATACTCCCAGAAAGGCCCAGGACAAACCCCGCAACTGAATCTGCCGAGCCGTTAGAGCTGGTATTGACATCACCAAGACCAATCGGCCGGTAACTCCTCGCCGTACCAACGCTCGATCAATCTACGCGAGATTGAAATCGACGATGGCAACTTGATCGCACCGGAGGCGCATGCCGCGCTTAACTCATCGCGGCTATACCAATTGGCTTCAGCGATCTCGGTTTCGTCAACCTTGATTGCCGTCTCCTTTGCCCACGCGTGGTAGCCGAGCATCAATGAGGCCGGGAACGGCCATGGCTGGCTCCCGAGATACTGAACCGCATCTAGGTGATCAGCGATGACGACACCGGTTTCTTCGGTTAACTCACGACGCACCGCGGCCTCGGCTGATTCTCCGGCTTCAACGAAACCAGCGAAAGTGGAAACCAATCCAGGTGGCCAGTTGACGTGCCGGCCCAGTAGAGCTCGATCATCTTGATCACGCACCAACACAATTACCGCGGGTTCAGTGCGCGGGAAGTGATCAACTTCATCGGTGATACAGCGCAATGACCAGCCACCATTTTGCGAAACCACCTCGCCACCGCATTTGGCACAGCGCCCAGTTGCCGACCGCCAGTTGTCGAGAGCCACCGCTGTGACCAGAAGCCCGGCATCGATATCACTTAGTGAACGGCCAACTTCACGCAGTGATTTCCAGGCGGCTTGCACCGGCGCATCACTTTGATTCTCAACATGGGCGGAGAAATATGCTCGATCTTCAGCGTCTACTCCTAAAAAGCTAACTTCGACTGACGAGTCGATATCGACCGGGGAACTAAAGATCAAGCGCGCGGTACCTTCAACCTCAGCGACGGCGGCGGCGCCGTTCGCCACCCACAGCACCCTCGTGGTTGAGTCGGCCAGGCGTTGTTCTTGCCAGTTCTCATCTGTGCGCCGATGCGCGGCTCGATCCACAGCAGCCCGAGATAAGAGCAAGTCATCTAACAGCAGGCGGTCGGGCACTTAGTGAGCCTATTGGTCTTGGGCCGCGGCCTTCGGTGTGCCCTGCAGTACAAGCCGGTGAGTCCGTGACACCATCGCTTATTGTGAATGTCTTCATTCGGCAGTTGACCGGCATCCGTTTCGTCGCCGCCGCATGGGTGCTGCTCTACCACCTACAAGGCCCACTAAATACCCTTGGCTTACTCGCTATCCCGGTTTTACCCGACGTAATGCGCGTTGGCCGCCTCGGCGTAGACCTCTTCTTCGCGCTCTCCGGCTTCATCCTCACCCACACTTATCTAACCCGCTTGGGCCCGCGGTTATCCGGGCGCAAGACGATCGATTTTTGGTGGCTGCGCCTAGCCCGTGTTTACCCGGTGCACCTGGTGATGCTCGTGGTCGCAGGTCTTGCCGTTTTCGCCCAAGCAAAAGTAACCGGTGAAGCTTTGAACCGCGATTGGTTAAACCCAATCGACTTCGGCAAAAACCTGCTGCTCGTTCAGGAGTGGGGCCCGAGCCCGCAACGGGGCTGGAATTTCGTGGCCTGGTCACTGTCAATGGAGTGGCTCGCCTATCTCATCTTCCCGCTACTCATTTTGCTAATTTGGGTTTTCTATCGACGGGTCAGCACCGCGGTCTTGGTGATCGCTTGGGTTGTCGTGCTCATCCCAGTCATTGTTTACGGATTGAAAACCTCTGACGCCTACTACACAGATAACTGGGGCTCCACCTACCGCATCCTTTGTGAATTCACCGCCGGTGCAATTAGCTATCTGATCGTGCGCCGCTTCCTCCCCGATCCAGCCGCCGATCCAAAGCCACGCATACAAAAACTCGCCAGCACCCTATCCATCGTTTTGCCCTTGATTGTTATTGCTGGGGCTGTCTTCCTTGGCAATTTGCCGGCCGCGCAACCACCGACCACAAATCTAAGCGCTGATGCCGAGGCGCTGCCGCCGTATTTCCATCTACTTCTTGTGCCCTTTCTCATCGCCTGGATCGGTGC
>WLHM01000043.1 GCA_009702725.1 Actinomycetota bacterium
GTTGACCCACTCCATGCCCGCCAGTGATAGAGCGGCTTGGGGATGTGCACGACATTGTGAAGATTAGGGAGTAGTCGCAATGCGACATCAAAATCCTGTGCGCCATCCATCTCGGTGCGAAAACCGCCGATGGCTTCGACGATTTCTTTCCGAAACACGGTGAAGTGGCACAAATACATCTGGGTCAGTAAGAGCTCGGGTGAGAAATCTGGTTTCGCATAAAGTTCGAAGTGATTGCCTCGGGTATCGATCTTGTCTTCGTCTGAATACACAATGTCGACCGCATTACCCGCAGCCAATTGGCCTTCAATCGTCGCGGAGAACTCGGCGAAGCAACGACGGTCAAGTGCATCATCGTGATCAAGCCAGCCGAAATAATCGGTGGTGACGGCTGCAATGCCCCTATTGCACGCAGTTGAGATACCTCCATTGGTATTTCGCAGCACTACTACACGTTGATCTGCCGCGTGCTTTGTCGTGAACTCATCGAGATACTTAACAACTTCGGCATCGGTGGAGCCATCATCAGAGACAACAAGTTGCCAGTGCTGCGCACTTTGATTAAGAACCGAAGACAAGCACTCATCAAGGTAGGAAACGGGTGGATTGAATACCGGCACCACTACCGCGATCGCTATCGCATTATCGACTGACCCCGTCGTAGCGAGTGCTGCCTCGGCTAACCAGGCTTGATACTGCTTCCCGATATTGCGTTCCCACATCTTGCGCTTGAGCCAGCGCTTAATACGCCCAGCCCGGCGTTTGGCTTTTATCAGCAGGTTCTTTTCGCTCACGCCGCCACCTAGCTAAGCCGAAACTGCGCCGGCAGTTGCACGAACCCTTGGCCGATCTCACCGGACTGACTGCGCACCGCGAACTCAACAGCGTCATTCCACGAATCCAGCAACCGTGACCCGGTGTAATCAAAAACATCAATATGAACCCGGTAACGGCCAGGGAGCAGCGGATTATCTACTAGCGCGACATCAAAAACATTGTCGCCGGAGACCGTGCCTAGATCGAACCCGAGTCGATGATTGCCGATCATGGTGACAAGCGGACCGCTCTCATGCTGCAGGGCGATGCGCACATTTGGCCCCAGCACCGGCTCTGAAGTCGTAAAGCCGATGCGGAACTGGAAGGTTGAACCCGTCTCGGCGTGGTTCATCGGATTGCCGTCAACATCAACAATTGCAGCGGTGCGCACTCGAAGAGTTTGATCACCGGGTCGAGCGTCTTCACCTTCAGCCCGCACCGCGGTGACTTCTGGGTACCGCGCCGCCTCCTGCGAGTTAACTTTGCGTAGGTAAGACGCAATAGTGGTGGTCGGTGCACCAAACTCCTGCATTTCGCCGTGTTCGAGCCAGGCGATTTCGTCGCATAGGCCCTCGAGTTGGCCCAAGCCGTGACTGACGACGATGATCGTGCGCCCCGACCTGCGTAGGGCATAAAGATGGTCAAAGCACTTGCGCTGGAACTCCTCATCACCAACGGCCAAGACCTCGTCGATGAGCAGCACATCAGGTTTCATGTGGACGGCGACCGAAAAGCCGAGCCGCACATACATACCACTTGAGTAATGCTTAACGGGATCGTTGATGAAGTCGCCGAGGCCACTAAAGTCGATAATCTCATCGGTGACAGCTTGGATTTCTTTTTTCGGCATCCCAAGAATCGACCCATTCAAACTGATGTTCTCGCGCCCGGTCATATCCGGGTGAAATCCAGCGCCAAGTTCAATAAGTGACGCGACCCGACCTTGAGATGTGATTGAACCTTCAGTTGGCCGGTAGATCCCGCCAATCATTTTCAGCAGTGTCGACTTACCCGAACCGTTATGGCCAATCAACCCGTAGACACTGCCCTTAGGGATCTGCAGCGAGACACCGCGCACCGCCCAGAAATCTTCGGGCTTACGGGAGCGCCCACGCACGATGCGCTCTTTGATCGAATTACGGCGATCTACGTTGCGCTTAAAGCGCTTGCCGACACCTTGCATATCAACCGCGACCGGCACATTAGTTGATTCGCTCATAGCAACTCACCAATATCTTCACTCCAGCGGCTGAAGATCGCCAAGCCGGCCCAGAAAGTCAAGAAGCCACCAACCAGCAGTGCGACGACCACCGCCGCGGACGGAGCAATAAGTGAATACATCACATCGTGCATGCTCTGCACATACCACGACATTGGATTGAGCTTCACAACAAGTGATAGCAATTCATTTTGCCCATCGACCATGCTGATCGGATAAAGCACGGGAGTGAGGAAGTAAAGCGCACTGAGCACTACCGCGACGATATACATCACGTCGCCGAATCTTGCATTGATGATTGAAAGTACTAAGCCGATACCCTGAGCAAAAAGTGCGGTGCCGATCAAAATCGGGATTGCAATAATCCAAGTCCAGCCGACATTGCGCAGCCAAAGGAACATCAGGACTAACACTGTCAGTTCAAGTAGCACCTGAATGAGTTGCACGATTGAGGCACCGAGAATCGGCGCCCACGCCGGGAACTGAACTTTCTTGAGTAGTTCGCCATTTGACTTGAGCTGCGTCATAGAAAGATTCAGTAGACCCGAGAAGAGGTTCCAGGTCACCAAGCCGGTAAATAGGAAAGCGGCGTACGACGCGCCTTCGCCATTGCCGAGATCTGGGGCCTTAATGCGAAAGACCAAACTGAAGACGGCGGCGAAAACCACCAAAATGGCAAGGGGCTGGATCAAGGACCAGGCCCAGCCCAAGATGCTGGAGCGGTAACGGGTGGCGAAATCCCGGTTGGCAAAGGCCCCGATTAGAGCCCGTTGCCGGTAAAGGTCGGTCAACATGTTGCCCCACCTCTCCCGGTCATAACCTGCCCTGTCATGACGGGGGTGAGTCTACCCAAGGCGCTTACGGGCCCAGTAATGCTGCGGGAACCACTGCAATGCCGTCTTTGCGTCGATAGGCCACTGACCCGCTGGTCACGATCACGGCATCCAACATGTCTTCGCCAATTTGCGCCCTTAGCCAGTTTAAATGGCGAACATCATCGTCGCCAACAGATTGCGCGAGTTTGACTTCAACGGCAACAACCTTGCGGTCGTCTCGGCTCAAGATGATGTCAACCTCGTGTTCACCGCCTTTGGTGCGCAAGTGGTGTGCTTTCGCATTGGCTCCTTGAGCGCCAACACGTAGGTTCAAGGTGACAAGTGATTCAAATAACGCACCTAGCAGGCTGAAGTTACGCGTGCCCGACCTGGCAGTTCGATCACCGCTAAGCAATCCAGCTTCATCAACACCTAGTAGGCGAGCTGCGAGTGCCGGATCGGCCAGATGATGTTTCGGCGCTTCGTTGAGCCGATTCAACCCGGTGCCATAAGGCAACCAACCTGGCAGCGGATCAATAATCCAGAGAGCTTCCAGGATGTCACGGTAGTGAATAGTTGTGCTGCGAGCTGGTTTCGAGCCTTCGCCCGGAGTGGCCGCGTCACGGATCTTCTCAAAGGTCGCGGTGCTAGAGGTGGCTGCGGCGTAGGCCGTTAGCCACCTGCGCAGTGCTCCTGGATTACGTAAAGTGCTGCCCAGATCCGAAAACTCACGTTCGACGATCCGATCGAGGTAGCCATCAAGGGCTGCACGGGTGATCTCGGCGCTAGCATTTCGAATTGCCGGAAAACCGCCGCGAACAATTTCACGGGTGTAGTCGATTAAGTCGCGCGTCGTTTCGCCCGCAATTTGGGGCCTTGCGCCCGAAAGTAATTCTGCGACACTGACCGTTGGTTGCTCGAATCCACGTTCGCTTAGTGTCATGGGTCGCATCCGAATTGACACAATTCGGCCAGCACCAGAATGCATTGGCCAGTTCGCCGGCGGCGCCGAACCCGTCAAGAGGTAGCTGCCTTGTTTGGCATCTACCGCCCGGCGCACTAGATCCCATGAAGCTGGATAGCGCTGCCATTCATCGATGAGCACCGGTTGCGCACCGTCTGTCAGCGACTCGGGGCGCGCCTCAAGTAGTTCGACCACCTGTGGCACTTGGCAGTCAAGTACGCGCGCGACGCGACCGCTAGCGGTCCGGGTTTTGCCTACCCCCCTCGCACCTTCAATACTGATTGCGTCGAGGGCGGGAAAGAGCAAACTCAGCTCGGCATCAACTATTCGAGGCAGGTATCGGTCCGGGCTCACAGTTATATACTACATCTGGTCGGAGGTTTACGCTACATCTGGTCGGAGGTTTACGCTACTTCTGGTCGGACTTTTAGGCTACGTCTGGTCGAATAGTTGCCTGGTATTGCGCCGAAATTCCATCCTTCACCATTAGGCTGAGTCCAACGACCACCTAGGAGCCAGCATGCCCAATGTGAATATGCACCCCCGTCTCGCCCGAACCCTCGCTGCCACCGCTTTGGCCGTAGGCCTTGGGCTCGCGAGCCTGACAAGTGCTCAGGCCGCGCCCCCCGCCGGCTTCATCGCCACCCCTAACGGCATGGTCGGCTTGAGCCAGACCATCACGATCTATGCGCCATCGGTCGCTGGGCAGGTAGTCACCATCGGCCTACAACTTGGCGCCGCCGCAACGACCGTCCAGACCACCATCGGCACCAACGGCTACGGAGCGGCCATCTGGACTCCAACCAGCGCCGGAGCTTGGACTGTTAACGCACTGGGTAGCGCATTGAGTTCGGGATCAACAACGATCACCGTTGCGCCCATGCCGACTTACACCGTGCTCCTTGCGCAGAACAATCTGCAATCCGGTGTCACTGACAACCTCATGGGTGCGGTGGTCGCACCCATAGGCACCATTGCTCCAACAGGAAACATCCAACTAACAACTGGCACCGGCGCTGGCATTGTCACCAGCCCACTAACCGGCCAGTACGGCACAACCACGGCCACCGCAATCTTGCCTTGGATTCCAACAACTGCTGGAGTGAGTTCACTTTACGCGAATTTCCAACCAGCATCAGGAAGCCAGCTCGCATCGACAAGCCAGCTCGCCCAATCTGCGGTAGTCAGTGCCGTGCAGAATCTCGCACTGCGCTTCCCGCCAAACCTGTACGTCGGATCACCAACGGTTCTCCAAGCTGTAGTCGGTAACGGTCTGCCAGCCGGTAGCGTCGCGTTCTCCTTGGACGGCAAAGGCATCAGCGGATCAATCGCAACCACGAATGGGGTCGCCAGTTTCCAGTGGTCACCAACGGTTACCGGGGTTCACACCATCACCGCGAATTATTCATCCAGTGCTACCGGGCCTAGCGGCACCTCAACGCAGACTGTCAACATCCAAGGGGCGCGCACCGCTGATGTCATAACGGTCGACCCACCAGCTCAACCAGTTTGGTCAATCGCGCAACCAATCGTCATGACCGCTGGCACCTCGTTGACACTCGCTGGCACAAGTCAGTCGGGCACCACCGGCGTGTTTAGTGAGCAGGGCCCTTGCGTTATCAACGGCGTGGCGCTGCAGGCTTTAGCACCCGGCCAGTGCCAGGTCACAGTTGTTTCACCGGGTAACGCTGCACTGTCACCGGGCAACGCGACCTACACCGTCACGGTGCAGGCGGCACCGAAAGGTGCAAGGCGCTAACTAGGTGCCGGGGCGCGCTAACTTGCGCCCCGGCCTTTTAGTTTGCGCAACGGCGCCGTCACTTTCCATGACCGCGTGTTGGTTACGAAATCAAGTTCTTGGCGAAGTGCATCAGCGGCAGACTTCAGTGCGATTACCTGAGTTTGCAGGTCTTCAGCAGCCAGCACGACAAATGATTTGATGCCCAGGAAGCCTTCAATTGAATCCGCGGCGTCGGTGACACTTAACGTGACCTGCGCGGGTTCACCTGCGGCGCCGTCACCAAGTGGCAAGGTGATCACCGAACCTAGGTAGACCTCCTGCTGCACCGGCCCACCCGGGCCTATTGCATCAATGCGAGCCACCCCGGGCATCGACCGCGTCGATATCAAAATAGTTAACGGCCCAGCGACTGGACGGGTGAAACGGAAGTCAGCGCGGCAACCCGGGCGGATCTCCAGGCCCCAGGTTTGTGGTGATCCAAAAGTGCCGATAACTCCAGCATCAACAACTACGAAGTCATCGGAGCCTCGCGGTTGGCGCAGCATCGGGGTCAGGCCTTCGGTCTGGAGGTGACGCAGGTATTGATCCGCGTAGCCGCTGTCAGGGGCATCCTCACCCGCTGCGAGTACATACTCCCGGCCCAGATCAATAGTCGGATACATCGGCTTCCTGCCTTCCCTTGATCGCGCTTGTTCGATGTCATGGCTTATAGCGTCAGCGACATGTTGCCACGTCAAGTCGACAAAGTTATCTACAATCTGGCTCTCGATTCGCATACGCGTCTCTAGATTAAGTGCATCGCGTTCGATAACTGTGGCCATGTCACTTGCATTGTCGGATTCAAAGTAGACGGCAAGTTTGCCACCGGCTTCGGGCAAAGACGAGTTGTGCGCCACCACCGGCAACTTGCCAAAAGCCAAACTCTCAGAGACCGGCAATCCCCAGCCCTCATACCGACTCGGGTAGACGGTGAACTCGGCATTGGCATAGAAAGCTGCTAGCTCGGCATCACTAACGCTGGTGGAAAGCAGTGAAACCTTGCCGCCCAACCCGTTGGATTCGACATACGCGCGCAAGAATTCATCGGCGTGCCAACCCAACCGGCCAATACAAACTAGGTCGGGAACGCCATCAATGCCGTGCTTATCAACTAATTGCTTCCAGGTGTTTAAAGCGAGAACGTGATTCTTACGGGCCTCGACAGTGCCGACGAATAGTGCGTACGGGCGTGGCCAAGGTCGCACACTGGTGTCGTATCTGCCCGGGGTAATGCCACATGGCAGGCCGGTCACACTGCCAGCCGGTGCCTTATCTCCGCGCGCTGTCGCGTACGCAACAAAGTCACTTCGACTTGACTGCGAAATCGCCGGCACCATCGATGCAGTGTCGAGGACCAAATTCAAATAGCGCTCAAAGAGTCGGCTAACAGCTGCCGTGTGACCGGTCTCGAGCACCGGGGTTAAGTCATATAGCAAGTAGACGAGTTTCGCCCCCAGCGCATGGGCATCGCGCGCGGCAAGCATCAATGCATCATTGATCCAGACCGCCCCGAGGAACGCCAGTACCGTGTTGGCATCAATGCGAACAGGCGGCGCCGTTTGTGCTCTCAGTAAGCAAGTATCTGCGTCATTAGCCTGTGCTTCACGATTGGCACTCACCGCAGCCCCAAAGAACTGGGCTACTTCAGCTCGCGTAAGTGCCACGAACACGCCGCGGGGGGGATCCAAGATGACCGCGAGGAGGTAAGGGTCGGCGGCCAGGAGCAGTGGGGCGGTCTCGGCGATCACCCGCTGCACCCCTGAGACCGACTCTCGGCGCTGAAAGAACTCGATTAGGTCGGTTACGTCCAGCAGGGTCTGACGGGGCACCACCTCTACCCCGGGCAACTGACTCACCCCTAAAACCTAGTCAATTCACGAAACTCTTGGGTCAGCAGCGCCCTGTCCACCTTAAAAACTGGCCGCGCAGCCCTCCCGGGTGTACATTTCGTGTCCAACAGGTTAAGGATTGGAGAACTGACGGTGACTGGCGCTCACTTCCACCCGCAGCGCCTGCACCCGCGCTATGGCGGTTTGGTAAACATCGCAAGCCAGTTACCCGGGGGGCTCGCCCTCGCGTCCAAAACATGCGGCCGCTTCATTTTCGATCAACAGCCCTCCAGTTCAGAGAACCCGAGTGCGGCTGATCTCGAAGCCGCAGTGGTGGCAGTCTGCGGGTTCCCCCGCACCGGCACTACCTACCTTCAAGAGGCCGCAAGCCAGGCCCTCGGTGCCCCCGAACGGTGCTGGAAGAACCACGATCCCTTCTCAATACCGGTCTATATAGACGCTGGGCTCTTGACGCTGATTCCGCTGCGCGACCCGATCAGCACAATTTCTTCGTGGAGTGTTTACAACAACGATTTGCCGTCACTTTCAATTCAGCGCAATCGACTGCTTTCATACACCGCGTGGCACCGAGCCATACAGAAGTATGTGAAGTCTCCTCACGTGATGTTGGTGGGTTTTGACTCACTCGGAGACTCAAGTGACGAGCTACTAGATAGCGTCCGAGAAATGAATGAAGGTCAGGAATTACTACTGCACATGCAGAACTTCCCGAGTGAAATTCGTGAGGAACTTAAGGCGCCGTACGTTGAGGCCCTCAATGACCCAAAGCTAAGCGGTACCCTCTTTGGTGCGTTTCGGGTTTACGAAAACTTGATGCGTGAGACGGTAGCCCTCGTCGATGTCGAAATAGCGACAACTGCAGCAGCAGCAGCAGCAGCAGCAGCAGCAGCATAAATTAGCCGCTTACCAAAGTCCGCATTAGTTCCACCCAACTTAATTGAGCACGCTGTTCTTTGCTCTGCGCAAGTGGGCGCAAATGCTCATGAAGGTCACCGAGTTTGCGCAGTGACTGCA
>WLHM01000044.1 GCA_009702725.1 Actinomycetota bacterium
CGCCGACACCACCTTGCCCCCGGTTGCGAGCCCAACCACTTCGCCGAGCACAACGGCTTCGCCGAGCCCGAGCACAACGGCTTCGCCGAGCCCGAGCACAGCCGTGCCTGCTGTCCCCATCAAAGTCCGCGAACCCAAACCCGCAAGCCGGACCCGCAAAGCTCGAAATGTGCCAGCACTGCCCCGCGACAATCACCACGGACGCCGAATCGTTTATGACAAAGCACTGATGACGGTATGGGTGATGAGCAAAAGCAACGAAGTGCTCGGCCGGTACCCGGTGGTTGGCCGCTTTGATCGGCCGGTCATGGGGACCTATCGAATCTTCTCTAAGTCCAAGGTCGCTTACAACCCGAATTCAAAAGTCACGTTTAACCACATGATGCGCTTTACTTACGGCCCTGATACCAAATCGCCAATCGGCTTACATGCGATCCCCCGATACTACGATGGCACCGCAATGCACTCGACGAAACAACTTGGATTAGCAATTGCGGCCGGCGGATGCGTTCGACTTTCAGAGGAAGCCGCCGCAACAATTTACAAGTGGGCCAAGGTGGGCGACCGCGTCATCGTCCTGCCATCGCCATAGCAAGTGCCTTACTAAGTACCTTGACACCTTTGATAGCAGGCGATCTCGGTGCAACTTCAGCAAGTAGAGCACCCTGCGCCATCGCTTTTCTATAGCCGCCAGCGTCAAACGGGATTGTCACAACCGGCAAGTTGTGACCGACATCTTGCAAGGCAGCAAGTGCCGAACTGCCGCTACGGCGATCCCTGGATCGAATTAGCGCCACCACGACCGAAGCATTAACCCCAATTTGGGTCACCGTCGGCAATTGCGAAATAAGGCGGCTGATCGCCAGCGGGTCATCGCGGGTGACAGCAACTACGACGTCGGCCGCCGTTAGCCCCGTGATCGCTGCAGCATTTCTCCGCGATGACAATAGGGAGCCACCGCCATGCTGCACGACTCCACCTTCATCTTCAATACACGGACCAACATCAATAACTGTTTTATCAAAGGTGGACCGAGCAATTTCCCAAACTGAAGTAAGTGCACTGTGTCGCAGATCGGGCCAGCGCTCAGTACGCGGGATACCCCCTAAGACCTGCAATTTACCGCGCAGCACGCTGGCACTTAACTGAAGTGAGCGAATATTAAGGGTTCCATTATCAGCATTGCGGCACGCAACCACAATCCCATTGGAGTCGTCGATAATGCCCAAGTTGAAACAGATCGCTGGCGCGTATGTATCGGCATCAACGAGGCAAGTGCGGGACCCTTCGCGCGAGAATTCATCAGCTAGTGCAATGGCAATTGAGGTTCGCCCAGGTGCACCAGCAGGCCCCCAAACCGCAACGGTATTCCCAAGTGGTGGCGAAACCCCTCGGCCCGAATCAAGGACCGCGTGTTGCCAATTACCGGTATCCCAGACCCCGGCTGCCCCGTGCAAAATCTCAGCAGCAACCGCTCGCATCGTTAATTCGGCCGCTGACTGAATTTGCACAATGCGATTCACGCCAAGTACCCGAAGTAAATGCGACTCCGTTTCATCTGAAGATAGCCCGATGACAGTTCGCTTGCCCGCTAATAGGCGCACGACGATATCTGGGCTGATACGCGGCACGTGGCCGTTCAACACAATTGGCATGTTTGGGTCGGTCACCGCGGCAGCGAGAAGGTCTGCCGCATCTAGTGAACGGCGGGCGACAGTAATGCCTGCCGCAGGAGCACCTGCAACCAACGCGCTTTCGCCGGCATAGCCCGCGGCCGCGAGAATGATCACCGTCATGATGTTGGTTGGCTAGTGATCGGCACCGCCACCAAATCAATCAACCCCGAACGCGCCGCAGCCACTAATTGGGCAGCACCGTCAGCCGGCACCTCGACCACAACCGCAATTTCGCCACCGATGCCTACCGAGTCAATGGCAGCTTCAGCAACTGTTACTCGCGAAAACACGAGAACGGGCTTCGCGGTTATGCCACCAGCAACCTCAGCCGGTGTCGACCAAATATCGACAATATCTCCTGTCGCTAAGTTCACCGGCGCATGCAATGGGTCAACCGGAAGTGTCACCATGCGAGCATTAAGTAATGACGAGTAGCCAAGGGCGCCACGTGGAATCAGATCACCAGCCGCAACCGGCCAACGTAGTCGACCAGTCAGCGGCTCATTTGCCGGAAGGTACTGGTCTTGGGCTTCACCAAGTGCAACGGTTACCGGGGTGGCGACTGGTACCGAACCAATTGATAAGTCAGTGCTTGCACGCCAGACGGTAGTGGTCTGCTCACCACGCGATAAAATGAAAGCCCCTGCAAACATTGCCAACACCATGATGGCCAGGCCCACCCAAAGGCGAAGATCACGCCAGCGCACCACTCGTAACCTTTTTGCTGGTACTTGACCTGGAAGTTGACTTGTATGCTGATTTGTAAGCTGCCTAGTAAAACCTGCCATTTGTTCCCCTCGCCTTAGAAATATGTGGCACTAGTTTCACTCGAAAGTCGAAAGTCAGTGGAAAGTTATCCACAGGAGTTATTTAGCCGACTACGGGCAGCGGAAAATTTGGCAGCATTGGTTCATGCCCCCACGCTTCCTCACCCTCGCCGATGTCTCCGACTCCTTAAATATTTCAGCAGCGCAGACTTACGCTTTGGTGCGGAACGGCGAATTACCAGCAATAAAAATCGGTGGTCGAGGTCAGTGGCGGGTTGAAGCCGCCGAGCTGGAGGCGTTCATCGTGCGGATGTATCAAGTAACCCAGGATTTTGTTAAATCCCATCCCTTCAGCCACGAGTCTGTACCGCTATCACTGCAGTGAGTGCAATGGTTGACACTCTGCTAGTTAGGCCAGCACCACTTAAGATGAGATCAAAGAAATCAGCCCCCACTCCGGCAAGCTGACCGACATACATAACTCCATCACGGGCATGAACCCGTACCTCAGAACCAGCCAATTGCCGCAAATACCGTGGCCAAGTCAACTCGGGGATTACCGGGCCTGAACTTTCTTTGCGTAGGCCCACCGCCAACCCCGATATGGCGATCACCGCAGCGCTGCGAAGTGCCCACACTTGCTCACCGGCGCCCGATATGACTATCAAGTCAGCACCAACATCGACCACGGACCCATCAATCACCGGCAATCCAGCAACCGAGATACCCAGCCGGCCCGTTGTAGCAAGTAGCCGGTCAAGTAACCGCACCCGGGCCTGCTCCACCTCCACCAACTCGGCGGCCTCGGCGACAACTTCGGCATCACAACTGGATTGATAGCCAGCGGCCGCATGCGCCAGTAGGTGATCTGGATCGGTAACTGTGATCAAGGGAAAGCCTCCAGATAAATAGGTTTGAGCAGTGCTGCGCCGGGGCACACTTTGAGCATGATGATTCTCGCTCACCTGCGGACAACCCCGGGAAAGTTATCCACAGCGAGCTGGTAGCTGCCATTGACAGGCCAGGGCAGTTGACGTAGAACTCTCCTCAGCAGCAAATACACGCAAACGCAAGCAAACCGACAAGTAAATAACTTGGCCCGAGCAATCGGGTCTAAAGACTCCCGCGACCCCCCGACCGCGGCCGTCCTCCAGTTAACACCAACTAAGGAGAACGACCGTGACCGTCCAAGACTTCGCCCCAACCGCTCAACTGCCTCTGCCATTGACCTGGCAGGTGGCACCGGGTATCGATGCGGTGCCACCAGCACCTCGACACTTACGCCTCGTCGCCACGGTGCCGGCCGACTCTCACGATTCGGTGCCCACTGGCTCTCCAACTGACTCTCCAACTAACGCTGCCCCCACTATCGATTGGGTGGCCCGCATGGCACGTGCGGTAAGTGAGGTTGGTATCGGTGATCGCCCGGCCGGACAACTCACCCGCTGGGTAGAACGGCGGCAACTAGCTAACCTCGCAGAGCGCGGTGCCGCTATTCGACGTCACCCAAGCAACCGAACCACAGGTAAGGCACAAGGTGCCAGGCGCACACTCAAGCAAGTCAGATCCATTCGTATCTGCCACATTGTTGACGGCATCGCCGAAACCTCTGCCGTTTTGGTTGGCAGCGATCGATCGCGCGCCATCGCCATGCGTTTTGAATACATTGGCGAGCGCTGGTTGATAACAGCAGTCACCCTTGGCTGATGAACCAAGTGCCGCACAAGGTGCTGTTAGCGCCCGCCCTTGCGGCGAGAACGCTCAGCACGGCGTCGATCTGCCCTACTAGCATTGGGATCTATTTCGACAATCCCGTCATCGTCAACTTCCATGGCGCCATGAACGACACCACCTGACTCACTAGGTGCGGAGTACTCCATGTGGGCTGGCCTACTCGGCGCCAGCCCCTTAGCCAGCAGCGGCGCCTTAGGCGCAGCCGCTGCCGCGATCACCTCGCCGATTACTGACTCGGACTCATCTCCCACCGGTGCCGGGTCAGCGACCTGAACTTCGACATTGAACAAATAGCCAACGGTTTCCTCTTTGATGCCATCCATCATTGCGTTGAATAGGTCAAAACCTTCACGCTGGTATTCAATTAGCGGATCGCGCTGCGCCATCGCGCGTAGGCCAATGCCATCGCGGAGATAATCCATCTCATAGAGATGCTCGCGCCATTTGCGGTCCAGCACTGACAAGATAACCCGCCGCTCAAGTTCACGGGCGACTTCGTCACCCAGGCTTTCCTCGCGGAGGTCATAGGCATGCTGGGCATCGTCTTTTAGTTCGGCCGCCAAGTAATCCTGGCTTAGCCCGGATCGGTCACCACCTGATGCTTGCTCGAGTTCGGTGATCGTGGCCTCTACCGGGTAAAGCTGCTTGAGTGCAGTCCAGAGTTGATCTAGATCCCAGTCCTCGGGATATCCATCCGCCGTTGCTGCACGCACGTACCCCTCTACGGTGTCGCCGATGAAGTCACGTACCTGCTCTTCGATGTCTTCGCCTTCGAGTACCCGGCGACGCTCGTCATAGATAACCAACCGCTGGCGATTTAGCACATCGTCGTACTTCAAGACATCCTTGCGGATTTCAAAGTTCTGCGCCTCAACCTGCGACTGCGCAGATCGGATGGCGTTGGTGACCATCTTGGCTTCAATAGGCACATCATCAGGTACGTTGAATCGACGCAGGAAGGAGTCGACCATGTCGGCCTTGAACAACCGCATGAGGTCGTCCTGCAGTGATAGGTAGAACTGGGATTCACCAGGATCACCCTGGCGGCCAGAGCGCCCACGCAACTGATTGTCAATACGACGCGACTCATGGCGCTCGGTCGCGAGCACATAGAGGCCGCCAAGGGAGACAACTTCGTCATGCTCGGCTTTAACCGCACCTCGCGCCTGCTCAATAGCCGCGGGCCAAGCGCTTTCGTAGGCCTCCGGGTCTTCTACCGGCGATAACCCCTGCTGGGTTAGGGCCGCCGCCGCCATGAACTCAGGGTTGCCTCCCAACATGATGTCGGTACCGCGGCCAGCCATATTCGTGGCGACCGTGACCGCACCGCGCCTACCAGCCTGAGCCACAATGGCGGCTTCACGGTGGTGATGCTTTGCGTTGAGGACTTCGTGCGCAACCCCATTTTGTTTCAGGAGCTTGGATAGATCCTCTGATTTTTCGACACTTGTGGTGCCCACCAAAATTGGCTGGCCCTGCTCGTGGCGCTCAACAATATCTGCGATAACAGCAGCGAGCTTGGCTTCGCCGGTGCGAAAAACCACATCGGCTTTATCGATTCGAACCATCGGACGATTCGTCGGGATTGGCACGACCCCGAGGTTGTAGATGGTCGAGAACTCATTAGCTTCGGTCATTGCGGTGCCGGTCATGCCAGATAGGCGGGTATATAGCCGGAAAAAGTTCTGCAAGGTCACGGTCGCGAGAGTTTGATTCTCGGCCTTGATCTCCACTCCTTCTTTCGCTTCCAGTGATTGATGCAGGCCCTCGTTGTAACGGCGCCCCGCCAAGATGCGGCCAGTGTGTTCGTCGACGATGAGTACCTCACCGTCGATAACCACATAGTCGCGATCCTTTTTGAACAGATCCTTGGCACGTATTGCGTTGTTTAAGAAACCAACGAGTGGAGTGTTGACCGTGTCATAAAGATTATCGATACCTATTTGGTCTTCAATCTTGTCAATAGCTGACTCAAGAACGCCGATTGTCTTCTTCTTTTCGTCGACTTCATAATCCTCATCGCGCTTCAGCAGCTGCACCATCCGCGCGAACTCTGCGTACCAGCTATTTGCTTGGTCGGCCGGGCCGCTGATGATCAACGGGGTACGAGCCTCGTCAATAAGAATGGAGTCAACTTCATCGACAACCGCGAAATTGTGACCGCGCTGAACTAACTCCTCGCTCGACCACGCCATGTTGTCGCGCAAGTAGTCGAATCCGAATTCATTATTGGTGCCGTAGGTGATATCAGCCGCATACGCAATGCGCCGCTCCGGCGGAGTCATCTTTGACAAAATTGTGCCAACCTCAAGGCCGAGGAAGCGGTGAACGCGCCCCATCCACTCACCATCTCGCTCGGCGAGGTAATCGTTAACCGTGACGACGTGAACGCCCTTGCCGGAAAGGGCATTTAGATATGCCGGCAAAGTCGAAACCAAGGTTTTGCCTTCACCTGTTCGCATCTCGGCGATATTGCCCATATGCAATGCGGCACCACCCATGATCTGTACGTCGTAGTGGCGCTGACCCAGCGTGCGACGGGCAGCTTCGCGCACCGTTGCAAAGGCCTCTGGAAGCAAGTCATCTAGTGACTCACCACCCTGATAGCGCTTCTTGAACTCCTCCGTTAGCGCCCGAAGCTCAGCATCGGTCAAGGAGACAAATTCATCCTCGATGGCGTTGACCGCGGTAGCGATGGCTTCGAGCCGCCGCAGGATCTTGCCTTCACCAACACGAAGGATTTTGTCCAGCACACCCACAGTGAAAGGCCTTTCGGATCGGTCGACTAGGTCGACGCTCTCGGGTAAATCACCGCACCAGCCCGCTGGCGCACTCCATCGTAGAGGTCACGAGGAGATCACGGCGTTCGGCGTGCCCCCGTCCACAGGGGAGCCGATTACCGGATCCCCCCGTCAACAGGGGAGCCGATTACCGGATCCCCCAGTCAACAGGGGAGCGAGCGCCCCTTGCCCTGACGAGTAGCTGGTGAGCAGACTCCACCCGGGCCGCAAAGGGGGCGCAGATGGGCGCTGGTCGGCTGCTGGACTCTTGTATCGACCTCGTGCTGAGCAGATCCTGTGTGGGCTGCGACGTACTCGGCACCACCTTGTGCCCATCGTGTTGGGCCTCGATGTGCCGACAGGTCGGGCCCCACCCGCAGATCACCGCCTGGCCGGTGGCCATCGGCACGCGATATCAGGACCAAGCCAAGGCCGCGATCATCGCCCACAAGGAGCATGGAGTTCGGTCCTTGACCGCCCCACTTGGCACTCTGCTGGCTTGCGCGATCGCTACCTTGACCACCGGACCAACGCTTTTGGTCACCATTCCACCGCATCGCGACTCGGTTCGCGCTCGAGGAGCAGATACCACTTCACTGATCGCCCACCGGGCGGCTCAGGTGCTCACCCACGCTCATCAGCCAGCGCGGGTCCAGCAACTACTCATCCGCCACCTAGACAACGGCAAGCATGTCGGTAGGTCGGCGGCTCAGCGTCAGGAGGCAATCAAAGGCGCCTTCCTGCCGCGCCAAAAGCAAATTGTCAAACTAGCGAAATTTGCTGGTTACCGGATCATCGTGGTCGACGATGTGATAACCACGGGTGCGACAACTTTGGAGGCAGCACACACTTTGATTAAGGCTGACGTAATCGTTGCGGGTATCGCCGCGGTTGCGGGCACCCCTTCTCACTCTTGGCAATCTGCCACCTAGCGCTGAATCAATTCGGATAAGCCGGTGAGGTACCACTGGTGCGCTTACGCCAGGTAGATCCCACATATTCATAAATCCAGCCGTCCGCTGCACCAACCAGTGGCGGAAGGCCTGGTGCCGACGCCACCATGACCGGCGCTTCGGGAGCGCCGATGCCGTTAACAGAACCCCTTGCCAAATTCAAATCAAACACCTGCAAAGACTCCGCGCCATCACTTCCGAGCACAATTAAGGAGTTAGCTCCGGACCAAGAAACGCTGATGGCTTCGGTTAACCGAGTTTCTACCCTTATCGGATCAGCAACTGCCATCGGGGCGCCAGCGGTTGCTCTCACAATCACGCCTACGTAAAGTGTCGTACGAACTGCTGTTTGCACAATTAGTGCGCACCTAGTGCCATCGCGTGATGGAACTGCGGCGAGCAA
>WLHM01000045.1 GCA_009702725.1 Actinomycetota bacterium
ACTTTCTCCGCGCCGATCGGCTTTATGAAGATTGATGTGGAAAAACATGAGATGGAAGCCCTAGAGGGGGCCCTTGAGACGGTTCGGCGAGATCGTCCAGTAATCATCATGGAAGACCAAGTACATGCCCGAGATTTACTTGAGCCACTCGGCTACCGGTGTCGACGCATCGCTCTCGTTGACTTCCTGTGCTTACCCGCATAGTTTTGCTTGGATAGTTAAAGTCGGTTAAGTGATTTAGTCATCTTCATCTTCATTATCCAGACGTGCCAACCACGTGGCGAATCTCTCGATAGGGGTTTCGAACTCCGGATTCAGATCAACAAATTCGCGAAGACGTTCGGCTAACACTTCGATCGCCATTGATTCTTCGCCGCGTCTGCTTTGCAGTTCTTCTATTCCGCGATCGGTGAAATACATGCACGCTCCAGCTAATTTGACGTATCGAATGCGCGTTCGACAATTGCTGCCTGATCAACTTCATGTCGGTGATGCGATCCGACGGCAGGAGAAGAAGAGCTGTCGCGACTAATTAGTGTTATCTGCCGGTTGATAATCTCCGGTAAGTTCAGGGCAATGAAACTCCAAGCACCTTGGTTTGCCGGCTCTTCTTGCACCCATCGGATTTGCGCACTTGGCATCTTTTCAAGCTCCGGCGGCAAGGTGCGGTAGGGCAGAGGGTAAAGGCGCTCGAGGCGGATCACCGCGACATCGGTGCGGCCGGTGGCGTCACGGTGAGCGATTAAGTCGTAGTAGACCTTGCCACTGCACAGCAACACTGTTTTGACTCCAGCTGGATCAACGGTGGTATCAGGTAACATCGGCTGGAAGTGCCCGTTTTCAAATTCAGATTTACTTGAGACTGAAAACTTTGCGCGAAGCAAAGATTTCGGGGTAAAAATCACTAGTGGCCGCGTCAATTTGCTCAGCACCTGCCAGCGAAGCAAATGAAAGTATGAGGCGGGAGTCGAAGGCATCGCAACGGTCATGTTGTCTTGCGCACATAACTGCAGGTAACGCTCAACTCGGGCAGAGGAGTGGTCCGGGCCTTGACCTTCTTGCCCATGGGGTAGTAACAGAGTTACAGCTGAACGTTGACCCCATTTTTGCTCACCAGAAGAAATGAATTCATCGATAATTGTCTGAGCTCCATCGGCAAAGTCACCGAACTGTGCCTCCCAGATAACTAGTGCATCGGGGCGGGCAACGGAATAGCCGTATTCAAAGCCCAATGCGGCAAACTCACTTAGTAGTGAGTCGTAAACATATAACTTCGCGCCATCGCGGTAACATTGCTTGAGCGGCTTATATTGCCAACCGGTCTCTTTGTCGACGATGACCATATGCCGATGTCCGAAAGTACCGCGCCTGGAATCCTGACCCGCCAATCGCACGGTACGGCCCTCCATCAGCAGTGACCCCACGGCAAGTGCCTCGGCCATACCCCAGTCGATGGCATCGTCGGCGACCATCTGCGCTCTGCGCTGGAGTTGCGGTGCAAGCCGTAGGTGAATGGTGAAGTCTGCAGGCATCGTCAACTGTGACGCGATTACCGTCTCGATTTGCGCACTGGTGATACCTGAAACTACTTCTGCGGCCGGCCCTTGAAGCTCGAGTTCACGCTGGCCACCAATGATGATGTCTTGGTCGTGGGCTCCAAATGCAGTTGTATCCGAGCCGTGGGTTTCTTGGAAGATTTTCTCGAGGTGTTCCTGGAAGTGCTTCAAAGCACTCTCGGCTTCATCAACAGTGATGTCTCCGCGCCCGACAAGACCCTCGGTGTAGTGCTTGCGCACTGATCGTTTGTTGTCGATGATGGCGTACATCAGAGGTTGGGTGAGCGAGGGATCGTCGGCTTCATTGTGGCCGCGTCGGCGGTAGCACACGAGATCAACAACAACGTCTTTGTGGAACGCCTGCCTGAACTCGAAAGCCAATTGAGCAACTCGCACCACGGCCTCGGGGTCATCGCCATTTACGTGGAAGATCGGTGCCTGCACCATGCGGGCAACGTCAGTTGCATATACCGAGGATCGACTGTATCGAGGGCTGGTGGTGAACCCAACTTGATTGTTGACGACGATATGCACTGTTCCGCCGGTGCGGTAGCCCTGAAGCTGTGAAAGATGCAAGGTCTCGGCAACAACACCTTGCCCGGCAAAGGCGGCATCTCCGTGCATGAGTACGGGTAAAATGTCGTAGACACGATCTGCAGGCAGTAGATCCTGCTTAGCTCGCACGATTCCTTCGAGAACAGGGTTAACCGCTTCAAGATGTGAGGGGTTAGCGGCTAGGTAGACCGAGGTTTGCGCGCCACCGGGCGCGGTGTAGGTGCCGGTCGTGCCCAAGTGGTACTTAACATCACCTGAACCTTGAACCGACTCCTCGCCATACTGGCCCTCGAACTCACGGAATATTTGTGCGTAAGACTTCCCGGCAATATTTGTCAGTACATTTAGCCGCCCGCGGTGTGGCATTCCGATAGCGACTTCGATGATGTTCTCATGTGCGGCCTTATCGAGAACTGCATCTAGGAGTGGGATTAGGGATTCAGCCCCTTCCAATGAGAAGCGCTTTTGACCTACGTATTTAGTTTGCAAGAAAGACTCGAGAGCTTCGGCCTCATTCAGTTTATGGAGTATTCGCAGCTGTTCGTTGCGTTCAGGCTTTGCGTGCGGTATCTCGACTCGATCTTGAATCCACTGGCGTTGCCCGGGATCTTGAATATGCATGTATTCAATCCCGACGGTGCGGGTGTATGAGTCTCGCAGCACGCCAAGAATTTCACGGAGTTTCATCAACGCCCTGCCACCGAAACCGCCCGTGGCAAATTCACGGTCTAAATCCCAAAGGGTCAGGTTATGTGAGAGCACATCGAGGTCGGGATGGTTGCGCTGCCGATATTCGAGGGGGTCGGTATCGGCCATGAGATGGCCGCGTACCCGATAAGCGTGGATTATTTCCTGAACCCGCGCAGTTTTGCCGAGGTCGGTTTCATGACTGGCCGAGATGTCCTTGGCCCAGCGTACCGGCTCATATGGGATGCGAAGGGACCTAAAGATCTCGTCGTAGAAATCGCCTTCGCCCAGCAGTAGCTGGTGGATTCTGCGCAAAAACTCGCCGGATTGGGCACCTTGAATGATGCGATGGTCATAGGTTGAAGTCAATGTGAAGATCTTGGAGACCGCGTTTCGGGCGATGGTCTCGGCCGATGCGCCTTCCCACTCCGCTGGATACTCCATTGCCCCAACGCCGACAATGCAGCCTTGACCCATCATCAATCTTGGTACTGAATGAGTTGTACCGATGGCGCCAGTATTAGTCAGCGAGACGGTGGTGCCGGTAAAATCTTCTACCGTTAACTTGCTGCTACGGGCTTTGCGAACAACCTCTTCATAGGTGGCCCAGAAACTGGCAAAGTCCATATCTTGCGCCCCTTTAATATTCGGGACAAGAAGCTGTCGGCTGCCATCGGGTTTTGCGAGGTCAATTGCCAATCCGAGATTAACGCTGGTAGTGGTGACAATCGCGGGTTTGCCATCGACCTCTTGGTATGCGGCATTCATGGCCGGTACCTCTTTTGCGGCCTGCACTATCGCATAGCCAATGACATGGGTGAAGGAGATTTTTCCACCGCGGCCGCGGGCTAAGTGGTTATTAATGACAACTCGGTTATCGATCAACAACTTTGCGGGGACCGAGCGCACGCTGGTGGCAGTTGGTACCGCCAGGCTGGCCTCCATGTTGGTCACTACGCGCGCGGCTGGGCCTTTTAGTGTCGAGGTGGTTGAGGTTGCTGAGGTTGCTGAGGTGGTTGAGGTTGTTGAGGTTAATGGAGCCGTTGGCGGCACCGGGGAGGCCTCGGCGGCAGGGCCAGAAATAGCGGTAGGGGCAGCGGAAGCGATAGGTGATGGGGATTGGTCACTTGGCGAATAGCCCTCGAAGAACTCCCACCAAGCAGGGTCAACACTTGATTTGTCGCTGATGAATTGCTGGTAGATCTCGTCAACCAACCATTCATTAGGACCAAAGCTGGCTAGACGGCGATCGGGGTTGGCGCGTCCGTCGTCGTTAACCACGGTGTCCTTTCGGGTGGATGCCGGCTCGCAATTGCGCGGCTCCGACGGTTTGCATTTCGACAACCTAACTTTAGTGCAAGGGGCAGGAGGCGGGGTCAGGCCGGATCAACCACGTACCAACAGATCAGGTGATGTCGCGGCGCAGCGTGGTGAGCGAAGCCAAAGTGCCAAAGAGCACGGCGTAGCCGATGAGCACGATCACCCCAGCCGCGGTGGGCAAAATATCCTCGCCGCCACGGCCGGTGACATTGGTGGTCTGGAGTACCGCATCAAGCGCCCCACCGGGAAGCCATTTGCCAATCCAGTCCACGAACACGGTGATCAGGGCCTCGAAGATCAGTACCCACACCAGTGCGCCGACGACCGCCGCGACCTGAATACGGATAAGGGCGCCAACCGAAACTCCCACGATCGCATAGATCGCAAACGCTAGGACGACTCCACCTAAAATCTGAAGTGCGATGATGGCATCGATTGGCGCGTGCGCCTCGCGTGAGAGTGCGATCAAGGTGACCACGAAACTTGACGCGAAGGCAATTAGGCCAAGGGCTGCGCCCAGAAGTGCGTAGGCAATGCCCTTTGCGATCAGCACCCTCGGGCGTTTCGGCGTAACCAGGAAGGTCGATGTGATCGTCATGTGACGGTATTCACCAGTCATGCCGATGATGCCAAGAATCAAGATGAAGATCGAGGATGAGCCGGCGGCTCCGAGAATATTTGTCACATAGGCGGGATCAAGCAAGAAGTTCACGTCGGTGCTGGCATCCATGGCGCGCGGGGTCAAGAAGACGAGCAGCACGACATTCAGGGCGCTGAAGGCCACGGTGGCGATAGTTAGCCAAAGCAGCACCTTGGTGGTGGTGACTTTGCGGAACTCAGAACGCACCAAGGCCATCATGCGGCACCGCCTGGGTTGCCACCGGCGGTGAGATCAAGGAAAAGGGCCTCGAGGTCATTGCCAACGGGTGTTAGCTCATGGAGTTCGACGTGTTCGCGTAGGGCAATGTGGCCGATCTTGGCCGCTTCGATACCAATAACCAAAATCTCGTTTTCACTGACGATCTCGATGCTGGATTCAATGTCGTGTTCTGTAACTGCTGTCAATGCCAATCTCAATACTTCAGCCTTGGGAGTTCGCACCCGAACCTTTGAGATTCCGGTGCCGGTCAGTTCGTCCAGTGTTCCGGTCTGAATCAACTTTCCTTTGCTGATGATGACTACGTCGTCGACGGTTTGTTGCACCTCAGAAAGCACATGGCTGGAAACCAGTACCGTGCGGCCTTCTTGGGCCCGCGCCCGCAGGAAGCTGCGAAGCCAGGCGATGCCTTCGGGGTCAAGCCCATTTGCCGGTTCGTCCAAGATAAGAACGCCCGGGTCACCGACCAATGCTGCAGCCAGGGCTAGCCGCTGGCGCATGCCAAGAGAGAACCCACCCACTTTGCGGCCGGCGGCCTCGGTCAGGCCCACCAGTGCCAGCACTTCATCGGCGCGAGCCGCGGGTAGCGCTGCGGCATCGGTAATCACTTGGAGATGCCCGCGCGCGGTGCGGCCGGGATGGAAACCGCTTGCTTCCAGAGCCGCTCCAACAACCGTGGCCGGATGCGAAAGCTCTCGGTAGTCATGCTCGCCCACTCGGGCGGACCCACTTGTGGGCTGCACTAGGCCAAGTAGGCAGCGCAAGGTCGTGGTCTTGCCCGACCCGTTGGGTCCGAGAAACCCGGTAACTCGTCCTGGTTGCACCTTGAATGACAAATCAGAAACTGCCTGCACCTTGCCGAACACCTTGGTGAGGCTCGTGACTGTGAGAAGTTGCCCCTGAGGTGACATCTGCACATCGTATCGGGCTAGATTCTGCCCATGGAACAACTCATCCCAGGAATCCAAGTTACCGAAGTCACCCCCGTCCCATTATGTGGTGAACTGACCGCGGGGGCCGCCGTCATCGAGGTGCATTCACCATTTGATGGCGCCCTTCTGGGCCAGGTACCAGCACTGACGGCCGCCGACGTTGATGCCGGCGTTGCATATGCGCGTAAGTCGATGGAGGAGCGCCCGTTGGCGCAATGGCAGCGCGCCGAAATATTGGATAGAGCCGCACTCTTGATGGCAGAGCGCAGAGATGACTTCGCGATTGCCATTGCCCGCGAATCCGCAAAGCCGATCAAGACGGCTCGTGGTGAGGCCGATCGCGCAATTGCGACTTTCCAGTTCTCCAGCGCGGTAGCACGCACGCTAACCGGAGACACCGTTCCACTAGAGGCGGCAGCTGTCGGGGGCGGCAAAATTGGATTTACGCTCAGGGTTCCCGTTGGTGTTGTGGGGGCGATTTCACCGTTCAACTTCCCGCTTAACCTCGTGGTTCACAAAGTCGGACCGGCAATTGCTGCGGGCTGCGCGGTGGTTTTGAAGCCCGCTTCGCAAACCCCTTTCTCATCGATCCTGCTCGCACGCTTACTGGCTGATGCAGGCTTACCTGATGGGTACCTTCAGATCGTCACCGGCAGTGGTGGCACGGTCGGAAACGCCCTTGTTGATCACCCAGGCGTTGCCTTGATCAGTTTCACCGGCTCACCGGATGTGGGCTGGGGTATTCGGGCGCGGGCACCGCGTAAGCGCGTCGGTCTCGAACTTGGAAATAACGCTCCGGTGATTATCGAGGCCGATGGTGATTGGGCCACCGCAGCGACGAAGATCAAATTAGCCGGGTTCGCCCATGCCGGCCAATCCTGTATTTCCACGCACCGGGTTTTGGCGCATCAAAGTATCGCTGAAGATTTTGTTGCCAAGCTAGTTGAGAAGGTAGATGAGTTGGTTGTGGGTGATCCCATGGATGAGGCCACTGATGTTTCAGCCCTGATCTCGCGGGCTGAGCGGGATCGAGTCGTCAGCTGGATAGCAGAAGCGGTATCAGCCGGCGGAAAGGTTGCTTGTGGCGGGGAGCTAGATGCCAACGGCGTGTTACGTCCAACCGTTATCGTCAACGCTAAGCCTGAAATGAATATTTGTGCCCTCGAGGTTTTCGGCCCAGTAGTAGCGGTCCAGACCTATGAGTCCTATGACGAGGCCCTTCGGATCGCCAATGACACCAGATATGGCTTGCAAGCGGCGGTTTTCACCTCAGATATTGCTAAAGGTATGCAAGCAGCCCGAACTTTGGACTTCGGCGGAGTGTTGATCAATGAGGTACCAACTTGGCGAGCCGATCAGATGCCCTATGGCGGGCTCCGGGATTCGGGTAACACCCGGGAAGGTCCGGCGTACTCGGTTCGCGAGATGACCGAGGAGCGGTTGGTCATCATTTCGGGGTAGCCGGTGGTTTGTGGCCCGGGAAAAGTGTTTTAGAGTAGGCGGGTGCTTCCCCCACGTCGCCTCGCCTTGACCGTAGCCACCAAGCTGGCGGCGGGTGCAATTGCCGCCAGTGCCATTACTGTCATTGGTGCGACTACCGCCCTAGCGGTCGAGCCATACCCGTCAGCCCCAACCATCACCGCGGTTAATTCCGGCCCCGCGGCCACCGAACTGCAGGTTGTCTACACCGCGCCATTAGCCGATGGCGGCTCACCAGTTACGGCGTATCAGGTTTCAATTGACGGCGGAACCATCTGGTTTACCTGTGCTGGTGTCTCTGGGATATGCCCACTGGGAAGTTTGACGAGTGGGCAGACCTACTCAGTGATACTTCGCGCGGTCAATGGAACAGGTGCCGGCGAGATAAGCAATACCGGGGTAGGGATCCCCGCCGCGGCGGTTACCGAATCGGCCGATAAACCGAAAGTTCTTCCTAAGCCGCATGTTCGAGTAAGCGCAACATTTAATGCGGCAAGCAATAATCTCGGGGTAACTAGCCCGACCGTACGCCTTGGGGTCGGCGCTTTACCGAAATTTCGATTTAGCCGCGATATCTCCAACAAGGCTGCCGTCGAAAGAAATCTCGCGGTGACTGCCACCAACCAAGATGGCGTCGTTCGTGGGGTACCGGGCGCATGGGGCTGGCTGGATAACCGCAGTGTGGTTTTTCGTCCACGCAGCTGGTGGCCCGGAAACTCAACCATCAACATCACCTCCAAACTGGACAACGCTGTCCTTGGTAAGAGTGGCCGTACATATGTTGTTGGGTCCACCGAGCTGGCCCGCACCTATTCATTCATGACGGGCAACAGTGTCGTCATAAAGGTTGATGGCAAGACAGATCGAATGAGTGTTTTTATAGATGG
>WLHM01000046.1 GCA_009702725.1 Actinomycetota bacterium
CTCGATTCAACCAAAGCCAGCACAGTTAGAGATGCCGCTATGGCTTACCGGCGATGCTGCCGCGGCGAGTATTGCGCGTCAAGTTGGCGTGCCATACCTCGGTGCGGCTCAACTAACCCTCGATGAGCTACGGCCGTTGTACGAAGGTGTGCCCACCGATGGGAGCGCGATTGTTCCGCTTTCGCGCGAGGTATTTATCGCGCCCACTACTGAGCGCGCCTACGAACTAGCCGCAAATGCCATTGCCGGGCTGTACGAAGCATTCCGGAAAGATGGCACTTATAGCGGGCCGAGTAATTTCGATGAAATGGTTAAAGATCGGTTTGTCATCGGAAACCCTGACACTTGCATCGAGCAGTTGTACCGATACCAAAATGAACTTGGAGTCAACTACGTTGTCGCTCGCCTTGCCTATCACGATATGCACCCGGGTGAAACAGCGAAGGCGATTCAACTATTTGGACAAGGTGTAGTTCCTGAATTCCGCATGTTCGGGATGCCCGATGAGATTCGCAAGGTGGTATGAGCTTGTCTGACGTTTTTGATTCCATCGAGGTTCAACCCTGGTCGGAAGTTGTCGAACTCCACGAAGCTCTGCTCCAAGAGCAACTAGATTATGTGGTAGCAAGATCAGATTTCTACAAGGCCAAATTTGCCGGGCTGCGCTCATCAGTGGGTTCACTAGCCGACCTGGCAAATTTACCGTTTACGTCCAAGGACGAAATTCGAGAGAGCCTGTTGGCGCGGCCGCCACTTGGGCTCCATGTGGCCGCCGACCTAGGCGATGTCGTGCAAATCCAATCCTCGTCCGGCACTACCGGGATGCCAACTTTTGTTGCAGCCACTGCGCATGACATCGATACCTGGAATTCAATGGGTGCCCGAGTCTTTTACGCCAATGGGTTCCGCCCGAAAGACTGGGTAATGCACGCCTATGCGATGGGCCGCGGTTTTGTTGGTGGGTTAGTGAATATCGAGCACCTGCAACATCTGGGAGTGTGTGTAATTCCGCTGGGTGCCGAGTCCGGTACGGAGCGGCTCTTGGGCGCAATTGACCATTTAAAGCCGGTAGCTATGTGCGCGACTCCATCGATGGTTAGCCACCTCGGATCAATGGCACCTGAAGTCCTCGGAAAACCGGCTCGCGAACTTTCGATCAGGAAGATCTCAGTTGGCGGCGAGCCAGGTGGTGGTATCCCTGCGATTCGACAGCAAATGGAAGAACTGTGGGGCGCAGATGTGCGCGACATGATGGGTGGTGCTGACTTTGGCAGTACCTACTGGGCGGAATGCGATGAAAAAGACGGGATGCATGTCTGCTCCCAAGGTGCTTTGCACGTTGAACTAATTGATCCAGACACTTTGGAGTCGCTACCAATTGCGGAAGGCGTCTCTGGGGAGCTTGTTTATACGACACTGCGCCGCCAAGCCACCCCGCTTATTAGATATCGCATGGGCGACATAGTTACCGTGACCGCGATGGATTGCTCATGTGGACGAACCGGCTACAAGATCAAGGCCCATGGTCGGGCCGACGACATGCTGATCGTCCGCGGGGTTAATGTCTTCCCCGCGGCAATCAAGGATGAAGTAATGCAGTTCGTTCCCGACACCACGGGTTACCTAAAAATTGACCTTGATTTTGCTGGGCATAGTACCTACGAAGCCCTAAACATGCGCGTCGAGATTTCTAACACGAGCAAGAAATCGGCTAAGGATTTGGCACTGCTGCTCGAAGGAGCAATTAGAGATAAATTGACGGTTAAAGTGGTGGTAAATATCGTGCCGGAAGGGGCCATCGAGCGGCCCGGGGCGCAAAAAGAAAAGCTCCTAGAACGGGTGTCGAAAGCATGAGTAAAGCGTGTGCAATTTATGCATGGCCGATCCGACTGGGTTCCCCTGAGCGCGCGATGTTTTCGGCGTCACGTTTTGGTAACTGTTGCCCCGAAATGTTGGCTATTGCGCGCGGTATTTCCTATTGTGATGCCATCATCCCCCGATTGGTCGCGTCATCCAGCAGCGAGAAGAGGATTGCGTGAACGTTCTTGAAGTTTCCGGGCTAACCAAATATTACGGTGACTCGGTAGCCCTTGATAATGCTGGTATTAGTGTCGGGGCCGGGGTGATTCACGCCATTGTTGGTGAAAACGGTGCAGGCAAGTCCACCATGGTGAAAGTACTTTCCGGCATGGTCACGCCAGATTCTGGTGAGGTAAAAATTGATGGCACCGTGCTCGAGCTGGGTGTGCCAAAAGTTTCAAGGAGCGCGGGGGTCTTCACCGCGTTTCAAGAACTATCACTACTACCGAACCTGACGGTTGCCGAAAACTTGCTTATCGCCGAACTCCCAACACGATCGGGAGTTGTTAGCCGTCGCGCGGTTCAAGGTCAGGCAGCGAAGATTTTGAAAGAGTGGGGGGTTGATGACCTTGACCCCGGGCTCATGGTGGGTCAGCTGCCACTTAGTGCCAAGCAGCGACTCGAATTAGTTCGAACACTTTCGCACAACCCCAAGATCCTGATTTTGGACGAACCAACCGCAGCGCTACCCGATACTGATTGGCTGTTCCGACATGTCCGCGCGGCCCGCGATAGGGGCGCGTGTGTTTTGTATATCTCACACAAGTTAGCCGAAATCGGCCAACTGTGTGAAAGCGGCACCATCATGCGTAACGGCAAAATTGTAGGCGATTTCAACCCCACGAATTTTAGCCACGATGAAATCATTTCATCAATGATCGGGCGATCGATCAGCATGGCATTCCCACCAAGGGTTACCGCTATCCCCGCCGATGCCCCAATACTTCTGAAAGCGATTGATTTCGAGGTTGGGAACCGGGTGCGAGGTGTCGATCTACAAGTCCGTGAGGGTGAAATTGTCGGTGTTGCCGGCCTCGAAGGCCAAGGTCAGCGCGAACTCTTCTACGGCCTCGGAGGTGCCTCGCCGGTAACAGGTGGCATTGTTGAGGTAGCGGGAACTGCCACAAAGGTTTCCAATCCGCGCAAAGCACTCAAGGCAGGTCCTGGTATCGCTCTAGTTCCTGAAGAGCGAAAGCGTGAGGGGATTTTTGCCGACCTAACCTCGGTCACGAATATCTCGGTTCCTGCCTTGAAGAAACTATCCTTTGCCGGAATCATTCGTCGCGGCCCTGAGCGGAAACTCGCAATGGAGGCCGGGCGTGATGCCCATATGCCAGAGGAGTACTTAGGTCGTGATGTCGGGCGACTGTCGGGCGGAAATCAGCAGAAGTCAGTGCTGGCGCGCACAAACTTGACCGGTGCCAAGATTTTGCTGATGTTTGACCCGACAAGAGGTATAGACCCATCGGCAAAGCTTGAGGTTTACAGCACGCTCCGTACCTCGGCGGCAAATGGCGCGGCAGTTTTGTTTTACTCGACAGAGATCCCTGAGTTAGTTGGGCTCTGTGATCGGGTGATCGTTATGTACCACGGGAGAGCCGTTGCCGAGTTCGAAGGTGAACGAATTACTGAAGACGCAATCATGCAAGCCGCCGTGGGTAACACCTCATCCGCAACTGCTGCTCAGGGGGATAAGTCATGAATACTAATCCCGGCCGAATCCGGCAGACTTTGACAGACGGCACGGGGCGTGCGGTTTTCTTCTGGCTCATTTTGATGGCGATCTGGTTATCGCTACAAAGTACCCAGGGCATGGGCGTAGATTTAGGGCAGATTCAGTCATATCTGGTGTTGTCTCTGCCACTAATCGTCGCGGCGATTGGGGTTACCTTAGTAATTATCATGGGTCAGTTCGACCTCTCGGCTGCAGGTGTAATCGGGATAGTGAACGTGATTATCGCCTCAACATTGAGTAGTTGGAACCCACTTTTGGTAGTGGTGTTAATGATGGCACTGGGCGGTTTTATCGGCTTGGTGAACGGACTTTTCGTTATCCTTGGCAAGCTACCAGCGATTGCGGTAACCCTAGCTACCCTCATCATTTTGCAGGGGCTAGCTGTTGTCATCCTCCCGCAGCCAAGTGGGAAAATACCGCCGTTCCTTGTTGACGGTGTGCGAGTGCCTTTTGTCGCGCTCGGCATCATCGTCATAATTATCATTGCGTGGATGCTGTTCAAGAGATCTCGTTTGGGCCTCTACATGTTTGCCCTCGGAGCTGACCCTGAGGCGCTGCATCTTTCGGGTCTGCCGGTCAAGAAGATCCAACTTAAGATCTTCGTACTTGCCGGGGCGCTATACGGCCTTGCTGGTGTCTTTATGTCAGCTTCGCTTGGATCAGGTGACGGCAATGCAGCGGACAGTTTCCTATTAACGACTTTCGCGGCCGCAGCAATTGGTGGTACCGCCTTTGTCGGCGGGCGAGGTTCAGCAGTTGGCACCCTTTTCGGAGCGTTAACTCTTCTCGCGATTCCCAAAGTGCTCTTTGTCATCGGCGTCAGCGACTGGACCCAGAAAGTTGCTTTCGGCCTTTTGGTCCTGCTAGCAGTTGTTGCTGGCGCATTCTCATCCCTTAGAAAAGACCGCGAGCAATTACTGGTAGCCCCGTACTCAACTCCCACCGAGGGTGAACTAAGCACCGCAACCAAGGGAGGCAACGCATGAGCGATCAATTAGCAATCCAAGCACAGCAACGCCGAAGCTCAAGGATGCAAACCATCTACCGCCCACTCATCCTGGCCGCTCTTGCGCTATTGGTGCTGGTCGCCGGTCGGCTTGTCAGCGAGTCGCTTCCATCTTGGATCGCCGTTCAGACTGTGCTTTCGCTCAGCATGTTCCTCTCGGTCGTTGCCTTCGGCCAGGGCTTGGTCATGCTTACCGGCGGCCTCGACCTTTCAGTCCCCGGTGTGATCGCACTCTCGGCGAGCATCGTCGCAGTGTGGGTCAGCTTCATGGACGGTAACCTTTTTGTCGGAGTCCTGCTGGCGCTGGGGGTTTCACTTCTCTTCGGAATAGTCAATGGAGTACTTGTATCCGTCCTGAAAGCACCGGCATTTATCGTCACTCTTGCGATGGGTGCGGTGCTCGAAGGGTTCTCACTCTTTATCACCTACGGCCATAAGGCTCCGGAGTCACCTGAATTGCTGGTCACACTCTTCAGCGGATCCGGCAAACTTTTTGGGATCGGTATTCCGGCCCTACTTTTCTTCGTTGTCGGAATAATTGGTTTCATCATTCAGGCGAGGTCGCGCTTCGGACGTAATGCCTATCTACTCGGTAGTTCACTCGAGGCATCGCGTATCGCAGGCCAGCCGGTTAATTTCATTCAGATCAGTATGTACGCGGTCAGTGGGTTCGGTGCTGGCCTGGCTGGTTTAATGCTGGTTGGTTTTTCAGGTAACGCCCAACTCAGCCTTGGTACAGAATGGCTAATGCCTTCAATCGCCGCGGTCCTCGTGGGCGGTACGGTAATTGGTAGCGGACGCGGCTTTTGGCAGGCAACGATAACTGCCGGTTTGATGCTGACCTCTATCACCATCGTGATTCAGTCGACCGGCGTCCCTCAGGGCTGGAAATCCGTTCTTTACGGAGTCGTCGTCCTGGTCGCATTACTTTCCACTAGGTCGGACTTCGGACGGCGTAGAAGGAAGCAAATTTCCCAATCTCCACTCCAGGGAAATCCACCGAAAAAGTGAGAAACGAAAGGATCCGAATGAAGAGAAATTGGAAAGTGGCGGCGCTAGCTGTTGTAGCAGCCGGCACGCTTGCACTGAGCGCCTGTGGCGGCTCAACTAGTAGCACCGCTGACGCAGGTGCTGCAAGTGCAGCAGCAACCGAGGCTGCAGCACCCGCTGCAACTGCCGCGGCATCCGAGGCTGCAGCTGCTAATGGCAATCCCTGCGGTTGGGCTGCTGCTCCTCGCGCCGGTGGAGCTAAGTACGTCGTGTACATGTCCTCACTCAATATCGGTAATGCATGGCAAGAAGAAGCCGTCAACCTTGGTTCAGCCGAGGGCCTGATGGCTCCATATAGCGACTGCGTTGAACTTCGCACAGAGCGCACCGAGCCAGATCCCGCATCACAGATCTCGCAGATTCAGTCAATGACTGCAGCGGGCGCTGACGCGATCGTGACGTTTGCACTGTCCCCGACAGCAATTAACGCCACCTTCAAAGAAGCTTGTGATGCAGGCGTGACCGTCGTAATCTACGACGCGACCGTTACGGAGCCATGTGCATACAACGTCTCCTACATCACTGCAAAGCCAGTTGGTTCTGACATTCCATTCATGGGATACAACGCCATGGCGGCTTTGATTGACATGATGGGTGGCGCGGGCGACATCTTCGTAGCCCACGGCGTGGCCGGCACCTCGGTCGATAACGTCCACTACCTGTCGGCACTAGCTGCGATTGAGCAGTTGGCTCCTGACATGAACATCCTGACCGAATGGGATGGCAACTGGGATAGTGCTCAGCAGCAGAAGGAAACCACAAAGGCACTCGCATCCAACCCGAACGTAGTCGGCATCTTCTGCGGTTACGGCGAGTCGGGCTGCGTTAAGGCCCTCAAGGCAGCTGACAAGACAATCCCAGTCACCGGTGAGACCTCGCAGTACTTCCGCGAGCAGCTTCTCGCTGGCTGGCCAGGCGTCAGCATTGGCTCACCGCCAGCACAGGGTGGCATTGCAATGAAGGTTGCACTGGGTGTACTTCAGTACGGCCCAGATGCAGGTATCCCGCATGACATTGAGGTCCCCTTCAAGGTAGTCACGAAGGATACCGTCAAGGTCTGCCCGGATGACACCTACACCGAAGGCTGCAACGTCTTCCCAGCAGGCGTCGTCGGTGACGAGAACACGGCAGATATCTTCAACCCACTTCTGCCAGAAGCCTCACTCACCTCGGCCAAGACGGGCGTGCCACCAGCAGGTTTGGTAGCAGTTCCGTTCACGGTTGATGAGCTCAAGTCATTTGAGCAGGATCCATCACGCCGCTACATTACGCGTGAGGCCTGCCCAGAAGGCTGGACACAGGGCAAGCTAAAAGAGGGTCTTGACGGCTGCGTGCAGTCCTAAGGATTCGTAGGTATTGAGTTCAACGTCCCGGCAGGTCACGTTCGCGTGGCCTGCCGGGACTACCAATTTGCGAAGGACTTCAAACATAGTGAACCGGAGTACGGGCACAGAGCACTCTTTTGGAGTTAACTCTCGATGAGTGCATCTAACGAAGATTTCGCCGACCTAGTTTCAAGAGTCGAAGCCGAGTTCGGGTTGGTTGCTGGCAGTGTCACAAGGCTTGGTGGCGAGGTCGACCTAAACCTTAAGATGGAATGCACTGACGGAAGCATTTTCCTTATAAAGGCCACTGAAATTCAAGGGGATTCTGACACCACCTGGCAGGGGCGAATACTGGATCATGTCGCCCAGTGCGATTCGCGAATCCCTATTCCTAAAATTTTGCGCACACATTCGGGCCTCTCGGAAATTTCAGTGCAAGCTAGTGCCACTCGGTACCAAGTTCGGGTGATGACCTGGCTGGAAGGCGAAGTAATTGGTAGAGCCGAAGGCGTTGATTTTGAGTTACTTGGCGAACTTGGAGCCCTGGCAGGCTCAATGTATGAATGTCTCCAGAGCGCTGATCGCACCGGGGTGCCAAAAACTCATCACTGGGATGTGCGAAACCTCCGCGAGGCTGTAGCTTCGTGCGTCGACTTTGTTCCAGACGCGATCAATGTGAGTGCAGTCGAAACAATTCTCAAAAAATGCGAACCAGTTGAACCCCTATTGGCGAACCTACCCACTGGCCTAGTACACCAAGACTTAAATGACTTCAACGTTCTTGTCGCAGAAGACGCTGAGGGCCGACTAAGAGTATCCGGGATCATAGATTTTGGTGACACACTCGACAGCATCCGAGTGGCAGAGGTAGTGGTTGCCGGGGCTTACTCGATGCTTCGTCAGGAAGACCCGGTCGGTGCTTTAGCCGCGGTGGTAGCCGGATTCCATTCAGTCATCCCATTAACCGATTTAGAGCGCTCAGTGATTTTTCCATTGGCATCCGCCCGGCTGTGCCTAAACGCCTGCACCTGGACAAAGCGCACCATAATTGAGCCAGGCGCCTACGGGGAATCTAGAATGAAGTACACCTGGCCAGCTGTTCAACTCGTGGCGCCACTGGACCCAGCGCAGGCACTAGTTCGAATTGAGCTTGCTTGTCAGAGTGCTGGGCTCACGAGCGAAATGCCAGTGAACGGTCAGAAGCGATGATCCA
>WLHM01000047.1 GCA_009702725.1 Actinomycetota bacterium
CAGCACTGGGCCGGCAATTGCCGAACCGATGACATTGACGGTGAGCAATCCCCACGGGAATGCTGCAGACCCACTCGGCCCCGAGGTGCGCACCGTTACCCATCGATCCATTAGGTACCGCATTGGCGCACCAATTGCGGCTCCCAAGGTAACCGCCAAAATAGCGATCATCGCGGCTGCCGCTCAGTGATGCGCATGCCTAGGCGTACAGCCAACAAGCCGCCGGCCAAGGTTGCCACTAGGTAAGCCGCCGCGCGCCACCCCTGACCGTCAAGAAGTAGAACTCCAGATTGCGCGGCCAATGCCGAGAAAGTCGTGAACCCACCCAAGATTCCGGTGATCAGGAATGGACGGGCATTTGGCCAGCCGGTGCGCACGAGCAATACCGGGGCCAAAATGCCGATAGCTAAACAGCCAATGAGGTTGACCGCCAGAGTCGATAGCGGGAAATCCTGCGGTTCCAGCGGCAAATTGCCGCTCGCCAATAGATCAAGGCCGTATCGGCCCAACGAACCGATGATCCCGCCGACCGCTATGTAGCCGAGGGTGCGCATTTGCCCCACGGCTGAACCCTACGGACTAGGGCCGCCAACTCCCCGCAAGGCGGCGATTGGACGAATTAGCCAGAACCGGGCACAATTAGCACTCGACAACTAAGAGTGCTAATTCGGAGGATCCGTGCCCACGTATGAATATGCGTGTTCGACCTGTGACACCAATCATGAGGTAGTGCAGCCGATCACCGACGACACCTTGACCGTCTGCCCGGTTTGCGGTGAACCTGGCTTACGCAAACTCTTCTCGAATGTCGGCGTAGTTTTCAAGGGATCCGGTTTCTACCGGACTGATTCACGTGACAAAAAGAGCGACTCGATTTCGAGCAGCTCCAAATCAAGTGACACCAAGTCGAGTGAGAGCACCTCCGGTGACTCTAAGTCCAGTGACAGTAAATCAAGTGAAAATAAGTCTGGCGAATCTAAGTCCGGTGAATCTAAGTCCAGTGACACTAAGTCCAGTGAGCCAGCGAAGAAGTCCGAGCCAAAAACTCCTGCGAGCTCAGGGACCAAGAGTTCAGCGCCAGCTGCCACTTAATTTCTTGCCTGTGGATAACTAATCGCGCAGTGAACGGATTTTACTTAACCTTCGTTCATGATCGATCTGAAAAAACTTCGCACTAGCCCGCTAGCCCACTTCACCAGGCGCCACCGCCGATCAATCGCCGCCGCCTGTGCCGCCCTGGCCGTACTGCTCGCCCTTGGCTCCGTGCGTTCGGTCGCAACTCCGGCCAGCACCGACCTGCCAAACGGTACCCTCGAAACTTTGGCGAGCGGTTACGTTGCCATCCCGGTGCCGCTTTCGCCGCCGGCAGCAGCCGGGCTATTACATGTTGGCGACATCATCGATTTAATTGCGGTAACTGACACCGGTACGGCATCAACGGTGGCCCGCGGCGCCCGCGTCACCGGGGTCCCAGCCGGCGGCGGCTTTATGTCAAACACTTCAGCGCTGGTGCTAGTTGCGGTAGATGAACCGAGTGCACTAAGGATTGCCGGTGCGACAGGCAGCAGCGACCTAACTTTCGCCTTGCATCCACAAACAGCGCTGCCGTAGCGCTACTTCACCGCAAATGATCAAGTTCCATGATGCGGTGGCACATCAGCACGCAGCCGTGCATCACTTGATTCAAATCCGCCCGCCTCATCGGTTGTAGTATCCGGCAGCAGATCAACGTGCAGGCGATCCGATTTAGCTCTCGTCGAACCTACCGAAGCTAGCGCGACATCAAAAGCACGCCCCATGGCGTGTAAGTCTTCGCGCGTGATAACAAATGGCGGCGATACCTGCAAACCGCCATCGGCCAACCACCGGGTAAGGACTCCTTGTTCACGGGATGCCCGCACCAGTCGAGCACCGATTGTCGGATCCTCCTTGATCACGTCGGGGCGCAGTTGAACCGCCCCGAGCAGACCCACCGTGCGGACGGCCGCAACATGACTATGTGCAGCTAGCGGGTTCAACGCAGCCGCAAGTACCGGTGCCAGATCAGCTACACGATCGACTAATTGCTCTCTCTCGATGATGTCTAGATTCACACTTGCGACAGCAGCAGCCGTCGCGTGCCCTGAATACGTGTAGCCATGTCGCCAAATTAAACCCGGGGTATTCCAGAAAGGTTCGGCAACGCGGCCACTTACCAATACGGCACCCATTGGTAAATAGCCCGAGGTCAATCCTTTGGCGGTCAACATTAGATCTGGTTGCAAGTCCCAACGCTGCGAAGCGAACATTGAACCGGTACGGCCGTATCCACTGATTACTTCATCGGCAACCAAGAGCACCCCACGCTCCTTACAAATATCTCGAACCCGCGCTAGGTAACCATCAGGTGGCGGGTAGACCCCGCCGGCGCCGATTACCGGCTCACAGAAAAATGCCGCAACATTCTCCGCGCCGATAGCGTCTATCTCAGCAGCAAGAGCTTCCGCGTCATCCCAAGTTACGTTTTTGACCTTTGGGTCAGGCTCGCCGTGCCCCTCACGATTTGCGGGGATGCCACCGAGTGAAGTACCGGCGACATGCATACCGTGGTACGAACGCTCGCGGGCAATAATTCGCGTGCGCTGCGGCTCGCCCACCAACGACCAGTATCGGCTAACCATTTTTAGCGCCGTATCAACAGCGTCGCTACCACCGGAGGTGAAGAACACTTTCGCATCGGTAAGGCCCGATAGGGCGGCCAAGCGGTCTGCTAGGTCAAGGGTCGACTGGGTCGCATAGTCACCGAAATTCGAATAAGAAGCGATTGATCTCATCTGGGCTGCTGCGGCATCAGCCATCTCGGTTCGGCCATGGCCGACATTGCAATACCAAAGGGCTGCCGTGGCATCTAAATAGGTGCGACCATCCGCGCCGGTGACATGGGCCCCCTGACCAGAGGCGACTATAAAGTCGTTGCCAGCCACCGCAGACATATCAGCAAACGGATGCCACATTGCAGACGTTCGTTTGCTGGTCACCCACCAAGGCTAGGCCACCGGTGGCGTAGCGTGTTCAACTGTGACCAGCCCACCCGCGCCGAGGCCGCCATCAACCGGCCGTGTCGTGCTGTTCGGTGCCACCGGGTACACCGGGCGCCTAACCGCCGAGGCCATGGTGCGCGCTGGATTAGCGCCGGTACTCGCCGGGCGCTCTGAGGAAAAACTGAGTGCTCTCGTTGCCGAACTAGCCCCGTTTGCGCCACTAGATGCAGCACCCACCTGGCAGGTTGCGGATGTCAGTGACCAACAAAGTGTCGATGCCCTGCTGACCGGGCCGCAAGATGTCTTGGTGACTACGGTCGGCCCGTTTACCCAACTAGGAGCACCAGCGATCACCGCCGCGATCAGGGCCGGCGCCAACTATGTCGACTCAACCGGTGAGTCACCTTTTATTCGTGAAGTCTTCGAAAGTTACGGCGCCCAAGCCGAGGCAACCGGGGCCCAACTCTTAACCGCCTTTGGCTACGACTTCGTACCCGGCAATTTGGCCGGCGCACTTGCCTTACAAGAGGCCCGAGCCAAAGGTGCGGTGCCAACACGAGTCGAGGTCGGCTACTTCGTGGGCGGAGATAGTTTTGGGATGAGCAGCGGCACCAAAGCGAGTGCCGCCGCCATCATGTTGGCATCGTCATTCGCGTTCAGCCGTGGTCGGATCAACACTGAGCGCACTGCCCGAAGCACCACCACCTTCCAAGTCGACGGTAAAGCACTTGATGGACTTAGTGTCGGTGGCAGTGAGCACTTCGCGCTCCCCCGACTTGACCATTCTCTTCACGATGTTGGTGTCTACTTGGGATGGGCGGGCAAGGCCACCAAAGCTGCCAGCGCCGCAAGCAGTGTGATGAGCGCGGCCGCTCGCATCCCAGGGCTCAGCAAGCTAATTGACGAAGGCTTAAAGGTCGCGGTCGGCGAGAACACCGGGCAAGGGCCAACGCCAAGACAGCTAAGTGCCACGAACTCAATTGCGGTGGCGCGAACTTTCGACGGGGTCGGGCGCAGCCTTTCGAGTGTCCAACTCATCGGCCCATCCCCTTATTTATTGACTGCCGAATTACTCGCTTGGGCGGCGGCGATGTGCTTAGTGCATACAGCACCAACAGGTGGCGCCTTCGGCCCGGTCGATGCCTTCGGCCTCGACAACCTGGTTCAAGGTTGTGCCGACATGGGCTTGGCACCGGTGGCCACATGACGATATTGCAAGAAGCGGAATGGCGGGGGCTCCAACGGGCTCACGCCGACCGGGTTCAACCGTGGGTGACCCCACGCCTCGAAAGAAAGAGACTCGGCCTCACGCATCCAGTTGACGATTTCCTGTTCGACTATTACCCGTATTCGGTTAACAAGCTAACCACTTGGCACCCCGGCTACGGAGTTGAACTCCAAGGCGACGTCACCGAATTCGATCTTCACCCCGCCTACCAGAGACTTAATAACGACGCTAATGGCATCACGGCCGACGTCAGCCAGCTGGCTACGAAAGCGGACCGACTAGATCTAGTGATTCGATTACTCGCTGGGACTAGTGCTCGCCCCGCGCAACTTAATTGTTTCGGATTACATGAATGGGCGATGGTCTACCAGACCCCAGATATTCGGCATGCCAGTTTTCCGCTACGCGTCACCAATGAAGTAGTTGCCGCCACCGTCGATGAAATCGGGCTGCGCTGCACTCATATTGATGCCTACCGATTCTTCACCGATGCGGCAAAGCCACTCAACATCATTGAGCCCACCCGCGAAAACCAACCAGATATCGAACAGCCTGGCTGCCTACACGCAAACATGGACCTCTACAAATATGCAATGTGGTTCACGCCTTGGGTTAGTAGTGATCTGATTGCCGACTGCTTCGAGTTGGCACGCTCAGCCAGAACCCTTGATATGCGGGCGGCACCATACGACCTAATCGATCTTGGTTATGAGCCGATTCGCATCGAAACTCCTGACGGCCGGCGCGAGTATGTCGATGAACAGCGAGCCATAGCCGAACGGGCCCAGCAACTTCGTACCAAGTTAAGTTTGACTGTGGAGACACTTCGGGTAAGCATCTCGGAGGTTTCCACAACTCCTGCAGCGCACCACCCTTGCGCCAAGTTACCTATCTGAGCCCCGACCTACATGAGCCACGGCACGTAATCGAGACGGAGCGTTGATGAAAGACGGCGAACCCGCGCACGGAGTCAGCCTGCGCGAGGCCACCAAGGTCTGGGGCTATGTCGGCATCAACAGTTTCGGTGGCCCCGCTGGGCAGATTTCGGTGATGCACCGAGAAATCGTCGAAGAGCGCCACTGGGTAAGTGAAAGTCGCTTCCTGCACGCATTGAACTACTGCATGGTGCTTCCGGGACCCGAAGCCCAACAATTGGCCACCTATATCGGCTGGCTAATGCATGGAGTTCGCGGCGGCGTTATCGCCGGCACCTTCTTTATCATTCCTGGGTTCATCGCAATGCTCGCCCTTTCGATCATCTACGCCACCTTGGGATCGGTAACTTGGATCTCTGGGATCTTCACCGGGCTTCAGGCAGCCGTAGTTGTTCTAGTTATTCACGCTTTCATCCGAATATCCAAACGCGCGCTTACCACTCCCTTGTTGAAAATCATTGCGGTCGCATCATTTCTAGCCATTTTCCTTTTCAATGCTCCATTTCCGCTACTGGTAGTCAGCGCCGGCATTGTTGGCTGGTTAATCTCCAGATCAACCATCGGCTCAACAGCAGCTAAGTCCTCCCATGGACCAACTCCGCTCCTGGCTGATGATGCCGTGCCTTCAACTCGGGCCGCGCGATTCGCATTTCGGGCAGCAGTTATCTGCGCAGTCCTGTGGGTGCTTCCGATAATCGCCTTGGTCTTGATTACCGGTACCGAGAGTGTGTTTACGCAGGAGGCATTTCTGTTTTCCAAAGCTGCGCTGGTTACCTTCGGTGGCGCGTACGCGGTTCTGGGCTATGTAGCGCAACAAGCCGTCGGGAGGTACGGCTGGGTGTCGTCATCGGAGATGGCAACCGGCCTTGGGCTTGCCGAGAGCACTCCAGGGCCCCTCATCATGGTCGTGCAATTCATTGGCTTTCTGGCGGCGTACCACAATCCTGGGCAACTCCCGCCCATAGTCGCCGGCGTTATTGGCTCACTAATAACCGTGTGGGTGACTTTCGTGCCCTGCTTCTTATTTATCTTCTTGGGCGCTCCTTTCGCTGAGAGATTGCGCGGTAACGCATCCTTGGCCGGAGCCCTCGCCGCTATCAGTGCAGCGGTGTCGGGAGTCATTCTCGACCTAGCGGCGTGGTTTGCGCTCCATACGTTCTTTGCAAACGTAACGGACCGCTCCTGGGGCCCGATTACCATCGCCTTCCCCGATCCAACATCTATTCAACTTCCAGCCTTGATAATCGCCGCGATTGCAGCCCTGCTGCTCTTTAAGTTCAAGTTATCTACCCTTAGACTGCTTGGTATCTGCTCGGCACTCGGATTCATCGCCGCCGTACTTGGTCTAACTTCAACTTAAGCACGTTGACCGCTATTGCAGACGACTTGCACTTGCGTTATCGCCCTCTTTCGCTGGCTATTTCGCCTTGCTAGGTTCCAGGCAAATACCGACGCTATTCCAGATTTTTCCGGCACCCTTTCGACCTACAGAAGGTGAGTTACCCAGTGACTATTCGACTTGGCGATGAAGCCCCAGACTTCAAAGCAGATACCACCGACGGCCCAATTGACTTCTACGACTGGAAACAGGGGGCTTGGGCCGTTTTCTTCAGCCACCCGGCCGATTTCACTCCAGTCTGCACGACTGAACTTGGCGCGACCGCTGGCCTAAAGGGCGAGTTCGACAAGCGCAACGTGAAGGCCATCGCAATCTCGGTTGACTCAGTCTCAGATCACAAAGCTTGGGCCGGTGATATCGGCGAAGTAACCGGCAATCCGCTTAACTTCCCGATTATTGCCGATCCAGATCGCACCGTGTCAAACCAATACGACATGTTGCACCCAAATGCCGGTGATACTTCAACCGTGCGATCGGTATTCATCATTGACCCGGCCAACAAAGTTCGTCTCACCTTGACTTATCCAAAGTCAGTTGGGCGCAACTTCAATGAAATTCTGCGGGTTATCGATGCCCTGCAACTCACCGACAAGGCCTCGGTCTCAACACCTGCCGACTGGGTTCAAGGTGACAAAGTAATCGTCTCGCCGATGCTTTCAACCGCTGACGCAATCGCAAAGTTCGGCGATGTTGAAGAAGTTAAGCCCTACCTGCGCTGGACCCCGCAGCCTAAAGTCTAGTTACACGAGTGAGCCCTCCATCTGATGCGGCACCACGCATTAGATGGAGGGATTTTCATTTGCTCAGGGCCGCTCAGACTGACGTCTGCGATACAGAATTGTCGAAATCATGAGCAATAGCAACATAAATCCGAGTACCGATCCTACCAGCGTGAGGCTAGGCGCATCAGATAAAAGGGCGCCCGTCGAAATTTCGGTTGGACTACTTGCTGACACCCCATCACCGAGAGACTGTGCGTCGCCGTCTACAAACCGCACATCGATGACCTGCACCCCTGCAGTGATGGTGGTAAGTGCACCCTTTAGGTTAATGCCGTCTAGCTTCAAAGTGTGATCACCTGGTTGCACAGTTCTTGGGAGTTCAAATGTGACCTGGAATTTGCCATCACCATCAGTTTTAACATTGCCAAGATGGGTCGGTGTTGAGAATATCCAAACATCAACAACACTGTATGGCATTAAGCCACTACCGGAGACTTCAATAGTTCGCCCGCGGAGAATTCGCAGCGCTCCGTCTTCACTGGATGCGCTAGCTGAGTGGAAGGTCGAATCGTTTACCCCCAACGTAAACACGACACCAGAATCTGAACTCAGCACTAACCTGTCGTCACTATCACGGGCAACAGCAACAGCAACGGAGACGCCATTCACTACACCCGCAACCTCACCGGGGCTTGGTTGCTCGATGCCATTACCGGGTGTCGGTGCTTGTGGATACACCGGTAAACCCTCGCTAGAGCTAGCTAGCACATCTGCGCTGACCGGCCGAGCGGTTACTGTTGGCGCTGGCTCGCTCTGATTTGGCCGCACAGTTGTCGAAATTGGGTCTTTGCTCGCCGATGGCTTCGGCACTG
>WLHM01000048.1 GCA_009702725.1 Actinomycetota bacterium
AGTCATTGGGCAAGATCGCGAACTTCTTGATGGCTTCGGCGTGCGAAACCGCCTTGTTCCCTTCGTCAATTGCCGCCTGGACTGCGGCATTGAGATCGACATCGTTTGCTAGGTCCGCAACGGTCGCCGAATCTGGTTTACCCGCCTGCTTGCACCACGCCGGAAAGGCTTCGGGGTCAATGGTGATAAGTGCCGCAATAAACGGTTGGGCATCGCCCACCACCATGCACTGAGAGACCAGCCAGTTGGCGCGAATTCGATCCTCGAGTACCGCTGGTGCCACATTCTTGCCGCCCGCGGTGACAATTAACTCCTTCTTGCGCCCGGTGATTCGGACGAATCCTTTGTCATCAATTTCACCGATATCGCCGGAGTGGAACCAGCCGTCCGGATCGAGCGCTTCGGCGGTTGCCGCCTCGTTGTTCCAGTAGCCCAGGAATACTTGAGCGCCAGCAAGCATCAATTCACCATCCTCAGCAACTTTCACACTCGCCCCAGGCAGTGGCTGTCCGACGCTGCCGATTCGCAGCGCATGGGGGCGGTTGACAGTGGTAGCAGCACTGGTTTCGGTTAGGCCGTAACCCTCCAAAATTGTGACATCTATCCCGCGGAAGAAGTGGCCCAGACGTGAGCCCAAAGGTGCGCCACCTGAAACTGCCCACTTCATCTTGCCGCCCATCGCCGCCCGCAATTTCTTATACACCAAGCGGTCAAAAACAGCATGCTTTAGTTTTAGGATTAGGCTAGGCCCACCATCATCAAGGGCTTTGCTGTAGTCGATTGCGACTTGACTCGCGGTGTCGAAAATGTGCCCCTTACCGGCGGCAACTGCTTTTTGCTGCGAGGAGTTATAGATCTTTTCGAAGACTCGGGGCACCGCGAGAAAGAAGGTTGGCTGGAAAGTCTGCAGATTTGGCAGTAGCTCTTTGATATCTGCGGTGTGACCAAGGCGCACCCGAGCGCGCACGCAGCCCAATTGAATTAGTCTTCCGAAGACGTGTGCGACCGGCAAAAAAAGCAGGGTCGCGGACCCTTCAGCTAAGAAAACCTCGTCCATGCCTTGTACGACATTGTCTACTTCGAACATCAAGTTACTGTGTGTGAGCATGCAGCCCTTGGGCCTGCCGGTGGTTCCCGAGGTGTAAATGATGGTTGCAATTGCGGCCGGGTTTAGTGTTGCGCGGCGAGATTCGAGTTCTTCATCGCTCACCCCGCTACCTGCTGACTTCAACGCGTCAATAATGCCGTCATCGAAGACCCACATACGTGTGACTTCGGGGACGTCAACCGCAACCTGATCAAATACCGCCTTGTGCTTTCGCGTCTCAAGGAATATCGCGACCGAGCCAGAGTCGCTGAGGATCCACTGCACCTGCTCGGCCGATGAAGTCTCGTAGATGGGCACACTAACCGCGCCGGCGTACCAAACCGCGTAATCGACCAGCGCCCACTCATAGCGGGTGCGCGACATAATCCCAATTCGCTGGCCAGGCTCCACCCCATTGGCGATGATGCCTTTTGCAATTGCCCGGACTTCATCATCGAATTGCTTTGCGGTGATACCCACCCAAGCGGCACCGCGCGGCACCGAGAAGACGACTCGATCCGGTACTTGCTTGGCATTCTCGCTGACGTGGTCGACCAAGCTTCCTGCGGTGGGAGCCGGGACGAGTACTGGAACGGTGAATTCCTTAAGCACGGTGGTGCTCCTTCTTTAAGTCGCAGGACGGGCAATTCCTTAGCCGTAGCGATTACCGTAACCCAACTTCGAAACATAGGCTAGGGCAATAGTGATGCTTTTTACCCTATGAGATGGCGCAACCCTTGGCATGGCATTCTCTGGCCCATGACCAGCCTTGATCTCGTCGACGAGACCTATTTGGTTGCTGATCGGCAGCTACTAGCCACGGTGGTTGCCGACCGAGCCAGGTGGAATGAGTGGTGGCCAGACTTGACCTTGACGGTTTTCATGGACCGGGGGGTCGACGGCATTAGATGGTCAATCTCGGGAACTTTGGTCGGCTCAAGTGAAATCTGGCTAGAGCCGGTCGGTGATGGGGTGCTGTTGCACTATTACCTGCGCGCGGAACCAGCCCTGCGTGGCCGGCGCAAAATTGAGAAATTAAGAAGCCGCCATGCCATGGCGTGGAAACGCTCCGTTTGGGCGCTTAAGGATGAACTCGAAGGCGATAGGCGTCCGGGTGATCCGCGATGAAAGTGCATATCGTCTCTGACGTCCACGGTGCCAGCGATGCTCTGGCGCGCGCGGCTGACGGCTCAGACCTATTCGTCTGCTTGGGCGATTTAATCCTCTTCTTGGACTACGACGACCCAACTAGGGGTATCTACGCGGATCTTTTTGGGCCTGATCACACGCGGGCCTACATCGAGGCGCGCACGGCAAATCGATTCGATGAGGCACGTGAGCTCAGTGCTGCTGCTTGGCGCGGCCGAGGCGTGGTCGACCACGCAGATCGTTGGGCCTCACTTGAGGTGATGATCCGTAAGCAATATGAAGTGCTATTCAAGGCTATGCCAACTCCAGCCTTACTTACCTACGGCAATGTCGATGTTCCAGCTTTGTGGCCAGAGTTCTTAAAGCCAGAGCACCAGGTGGTTGACGGTGCGACGGTCACCATAAATGGGATTCGAATGGGTTTCGTGGGTGGTGGCCTAGCGAGCCCTATGCGCACACCCTATGAACTCACCGAAGAGCAGTACGTCGAAAAAATACAAGCATTAGGGCCGGTAGATGTGCTCTTCACCCACATTCCACCGGCGGTGCCACAGTTGACCTATGACACGGTGGCGCGGCGTTTCGAGACTGGAAGCCAGGCGACCTTGGATTACTTAAATGAGTTTACTCCGGCTTACCACTTCTTCGGGCATGTGCACCAGCCACTTCGGGCGCGCGCTCGAGTCGGTAAAACCGAATGTCTAAATGTGGGGCATTTTCACGGCCGTAAACTTCCGTTTGTGATCGACCTCTAGGCGGGCCTGGCTAGGTAGTAGCCTTTACTCCAGTCCGGTCGATTGTTTCGAGGGAGTTTGCATGGGCGACAAGACCGAGTCGAGCATCGTCATTGACGCGGCGCCGGCAGCCATCATGGCGGTAATCGCTGATCTTGCGGCTTATCCGCAGTGGAGTGATGGCATTTCTGCGGTTGAAGTCCTATCGCTTTATGAGGAGGACTCAAGGCCGGCCGATGCCCGCTTTAGCCTGGCATCGGGCCCGATCAAAGACAACTATGAACTCGAGTACGACTGGGATGACGATAAATCTGTTACTTGGACATTGACGAAGGCCGAAATGCTTACCGCCATGGATGGCAGTTACACGTTGACAGAAAATGAGGATGGCACGACCACCGTGCATTATGAACTAGCTGTTGACGTCAAAATACCGATGATCGGCATGATAAAGCGAAAAGCCGAACGCGTTATCGTCGACACTGCACTCAAAGGGCTAAAGAAACGTGTCGAATCAAGTTCGTCTGGTTCTGTTTAGCGGCAAAGGCGGCGTCGGGAAATCAACCCTTGCGGCCGCGACCGCCGTTCAACTAGCCGACGCTGGCCGCCGTGTGCATTTGGTATCAACCGACCCCGCACACTCATGCGGTGATGTACTTGGTGTCGCGATGCAGCCAGGTACCCCAAATGTGATTAATCAGCGACTTTCCGTGACCATTTTGGACGCGCACGTACAGCGCACGCGGTCATGGCGCTCCTTGCAGGCCATTGCGGTTGAGTTGCTGACGGAAGCCGGAGTCGATCCAATTCACGCGGCTGAATTGACGGTGCTTCCGGGTATTGACGAAATACTTTCACTCCTTGCGGTAACAGAATTACTCGATGACCCAGAAATTGACATTGTGATAGTGGATGGCGGCCCAACGGCCGAAACCGCGAGACTTTTGGCACTGCCCGAAGCTTTAGAGCAGGTACTGGTAGCAGTAATGACGCCGGCGTTCGCGGTGTCACGATCAGCGCGCGGACCCATCAATGCCGAGGCTACGGTGCTCACCGCGCTCCAAGAATTGGCTGCGGATTTACGTAGAGTCAAGAAGGCGCTTTCTGGTAGTGCCAGCGTGGTGCGCCTTGTTGCGACACCTGAAAAAGTTGTGTTGGCTGAGACGCGGCGACATCTTGCTACTTTGACACTGCTCGGTCACCACGTAGATGCAATCTTTGTGAATAGGTACCCGTCAAGCAGTGACAACTGGCCACGCAAATGGGCACAGAAGCAACGTAAGCGGGTTCGCAAATTGCGCGGCGACATCACCAAGACTCCGATCATCACTGTTCCATTTAAGGCCGCGGAGCCGATTGGCAAGTCCGGGCTGCGGAACCTTCCAGTATCGACTAGGCGCAAGCCTGCTGATGAGTTGTTCACCAGTCGGGTGCCGGGTGGGGTGTTACCAACAGTTGCGGGCTATGAGTGGCGGATCCCGCTACTAGATCCGGCCGATCAGGAGATAAAAGTTGGCCGGCTTGGTGACAACGCAATCATTGTTGTTGGCTCGACCCGGCGGGTATTGGCACTCCCGCCGGTGTTGTGCCGGTGTGTTATGCAAGGTGCGGTAGTTCGCGCTAAGCAGATTGTGATTTTATTTGAACCCGATGAGTCACTGTGGCGGCAATCATGAGTGATGAGCAGCGGTCCTTTGACCCAAGTGCGATTGCGGGCGGCCTGCAGCAACTCTTCACTTGGGCCGCGCAAACCGTGGTTGGCCCGCACAGCGAACACGAAAATGTCGATGAGCACCCCGAGTGCTTGGTGTGTCGAGGCATGAGTGCGATGCGAGCCCTTGGCCTCGACGCGCTGGTAAACCAAGCGGCAGATAGCAGTGCCACCGAATGGGATCTAGACACCGTGGTTGATGTAACAAGCCATGAAACATTTGTTGGCAACGACGAAGACGTCACTTGGGTGCGAGTGAAACGCAAAGGCCTCTAGGCTGAAGATATGACTTTCAGTGTTGGCGTTGATGTTGGTGGAACCAAAATCTTGGCGGGCTTGGTAGATGAGTCTGGTGCAATTGTCACCACGGCGCGACGAGAGTCACCGCGCAATGACGCGAATAAGGCTCTTGCGGTGGTCGCCGAGGTAGTCGCCGAACTAAGTGCGCCGTACCCCGGCGCTGTGGTCGGCGTTGGATTGGGAGTCGCAGGCCCGGTGGATTCGGCAAGGTCCACGGTTTTCTTTGCCCCGAATCTTGGTTGGTCAAATGTTCCGGCACGGGCCTTGCTGGAGGAAGTTGTTGGTCTCCCGGTTGTGGTCGAGAATGACGGAAATGCAGCCGCATGGGGCGAGTTCAAGTTTGGTGCTGGCGAAGATATTGATGACTTAACGATGGTGACGGTCGGAACGGGCATCGGCGGCGGCATCATCATTGACGGAGTGTTGTTACGCGGTGCACATGGTGCGGCCGGCGAGATTGGCCATATGAACGCGATCCCGGACGGATTTCCGTGTGCCTGCGGTCGTAATGGGTGCTGGGAGCAATACGCGAGCGGTAACGCGCTCGTGCGCGATGCTAGAGCCCTTGCAGCAAGTAGACGCGGTGAGGCTGGCATCCTGCTATCACTCGGTGATGGCACTCCGGAGGGGGTCCAGGGTGCGCACTTAACCAAAGCTGCCGAGCTTGGGGATCTAGTAGCCATCGAAGCTTTCAGGGGGGTTGGCACTTGGCTCGGCCGGGGATTGGCCGATTTAGCCGCGATTTTGGACCCAACGGCCTTTGTTATTGGCGGTGGGGTTTCCGAAGCCGGCGACTTCCTGCTCACTAGCGCCCGTCAGACTTTGTCGGACAAACTCAGCGGCAAGAGGCAACGCCCGACACCGGAGATTCGCTTGGCCAGGCTCGGTAATCGCGCCGGACTCATCGGCGCGGCCGACTTGGCGCGCACCAACTCGCAGTCGCTCCGTGCTAGTTGAAGTAGAAGGCGATCTTTGAGCCCGCGCTGGTAAAACCTGAGTGGATTGATTCACCGGAAACCCCCGCGTACTTTCCGGTACCACCGGTAATGGCAAAAGTTTGGGATTCACTCGGTGGCACGCCGGGTGTCGCGACGATTAAGGATTTAGCGTAAATCACACCGCCCGGCGCGTTTATAGTCAAACTTACATCTCGATTTTCTTGGCCCCCGGGTAACCCAGCGCGCACTGTGATCTGGCTGGTCGTGTAAAAACCGATCGCGGACCCGGAGGGCTTACGCGACAGATCGCCGGTTGAGATTGATATATCGCCGACACCTGATCCGGTTGATCCAAGGTCAATTACGGTGCGAGTTGGCGAACCGAGGTACCAAATTAGATCGGCTTTAGCGGCGGCGGCTCCCGGCGCAAAAACCAATCCGAGAGCTGCGATGGAGATAACGCAACTAGCGACACGGCGAGAATTAGAACCAAGAATTTTCATACTCTGAGTCTAACGAGGCGGGCTAGACGACGGCGCCGTCATCTCGCTCGCCATCGCTGACTTCACGCTCGCGCTTGCGGGCGACAAGGGTGATAAAGCCGGCGATCGAGGCAACGAGCGCCAGCGTGGTCAAGAAACTCCCGAGCTCCAGGACGTAAACGAGTACCAGGAAGATTGGGCCACCGATGGCCCCCGCCCAAGCGAATCTGCCGATGGTGTCAGGCATTGGGATCGGCGGTGGCTCGGGCGGTTCGAAGCTACCTTCGGAGAGCAGTTCTTCAATAAACGGGTCTATTTCTTCGGGCGCTATTTGCCTATTGAGGTCGCCAATTTCCATGCGCATGTCGCCGGATAGATCTGCGACGATGGCCGCCCAGGCATCATCTTGATCTGGATCATTTTGCTCAGGTGATTGTTCAGGAGGTGGGGATGTCATCAGCTGGCAATCACGCGTTGGACAAAGTCGATGCTTCCACTTTCGATGATATCGGCCTCATAATCGATGGTGGCGACATGAAATGAGCGGGTTAGGAGTACGTCAGTCTTATCGGCGGATCGAGTGTTCGCCAAAATCCAGTCCGTATTGGATGGCTCAACCACATGGTCTTGTTGGCTGTGGAAAACGAGCAAGGGCTGGGTCACTTTGGCAATATCTGCTTTAACAACAGTCCAGAGTTTGGTCAGTGAATGGGCGGCTTTAAGTGGCAGTCGATCGTAGGCCCCTTCATCGACTCCGGGTTTCGCAATGTCATTTGAGACCCCGGGGAATGACGGGATGAAGCGGTAGATGAGCGGCAGTAGATGACGGTCGGCTCGCTCTGAGTGCACCGCGGGATTAACTAGCACAATTCCGGAGATCATCGAGCCGTGTTCTTCGGCGATTCTTAGACTCAACGACCCACCCATTGACAAGCCCATGATGAAGACTTGATCGTGATGGGCTTTGAGCTCGCAGACAGTGCGGTCGGCTTCTGCGTACCAGTCCTCCCAAGTGGTGATGTTCATGTCCTGCCAGCGGGTCCCGTGCCCTGGTAGCCGCGGAACTCGCACCGTCCAGCCAGCTGCGGCCAGGGCGCGCCCCCAAGGGGTAACCGATTTTGGGGATCCGGTGAATCCATGGAGGACACAAATGCCCACCGAATTCGACTCGGCTGCATCGAAAGTAAACGGTTCTGCATCGGGCATCAGGGGCATAGCCGCTAGTCTGCCACCACGGAGCTGGAATATTCGCGCGGCCAAGGAGATCAGGTGCTCTACTGGGTACTCAAGAATATAGTGATCGGCCCTTGGCTGCGCGTCCTATTTCGCCCCTGGGTTGAAGGCCGGGAAAACCTTCCCGATCGCGGTGCTGCGATGCTCGCCAGTAATCACCTGTCATTTTCGGATTCCTTCTTCTTGGCCGTTGTGCTAAACCGCCCCCTTACCTACCTTGCGAAAAGTGACTACTTCACGGGTCGAGGGATCAAGGGCTATTTCACGAAACTTTTCTTCAACGGCGTTGGGCAGGTGCCGGTTGACCGCTCCGGCGGGCGTAGTGCCGAAGCGGTAGTCCTAACCGCAACCCGGCTACTTGGTGACGGAGCACTGCTCGGTATTTACCCTGAAGGCACCCGCTCACCTAATGGCACCCTGTATCGCGGACGCACCGGAGCGGCGCGAATGGCACTTGAAGCCAAAGTACCTATCGTTCCCGTCGCAATGATCAACACCTATGAGATTCAACCGCCCGGAGTAATTAAACCG
>WLHM01000049.1 GCA_009702725.1 Actinomycetota bacterium
ATGATCCGCGAATGAGAGGTCGCGCAGGCTTTGCGGATCACTAATGCGAGCACCCTCCCAAATGAGGTCAAGGAATTCGGTTAACTTTGCGCGTTCGAGGTTAGTCAAATTGTGTGGGGTGGCCCGAAGTGCGGCATCCAACCATTGGGCGGCTGAGCCTTGATCGATTAGCGTTGAATGAATATCGAAGATGACCGCCCGGATCGGCGGGTAAGTGACGAACGTCATTGGCAAACCATAGGGGAACAGGACCAAGGTCCCGCATAATCGGGCCCTTCGTTAACTGCGACCGCGGTTTCGATTTGCAAGGATTCACTTATGGCAAATCGCCGTGGAATTGAAGGTGCCATCTTGGTGGCGCTGCATAAGAGGAGTTCCCATGCGTCGTCGTAGCTTAGACCAGATTCTTTCGGTCACCGGGTTAGTGCTCGCGGTAGTGCTCGCGGTCGGAGGCGTTTTGTTAATGTGGGGTGGCAACTTCGCGCACTCAACAGTCACAAATGAACTTACAGGCCAGAAGATTTCTTTCTCGGCAGACCCCGCCAGCCTGCCACCAGAGTTAGCGCAATACGCCGGGATGGCTGTCACCGACGGCACCGGAGCTAAGGCTTACTCAGACCTAATCGGTGTGCACGTTGCCGGAGTAGCTGATGGCAAGACGTACTCCGAGGTCAGCGAAGAGTGGATAGCCGGTGGCCGTACCGATGATGCGCTAGCTGGGGCCCGCACCACTTTATTCATGGGCGAGACCTTGCGCGGAATGCTCCTAAACGCCTATGCGTTCTGGACAATCGGCACCGTTGCACTGGTGGCGGCATGGGTATTACTCGGCTTATCTGTGGTGATGTTCATCTTGACCATCATGGGCTTTGCGCACCTTCGCAGGACCACTGAAGCCGACGCAGTTTTCGTACCTGCGGCCTAGCCCTAGAACTAGACCGGTTCTAGACCTAAATCTAGAGCAGGGGCGTCCAATCGAAGCGCCGAGTCGACAACCGGGGGCTGTTGGCTCGGCGCTTCAATGTCTTATTGCGATAGCCATATAGCCTTGGGTCCCATGGCCACCGAAAGAACCGACGAAGAGCTGGCCCTCGAGGTCGATCTGCCCGAACAAATGCGGATTCGGCGTGATAAGCGCGATCGGCTGGGTGTAGCTGGGATAGAGGCCTACCCGGTTCAGGTGCCGGTTACCACCACAATTCCAGCCGTCCGCGCGGCCTACCCGGATCTGCCGATTGACCACCAAACGGGCGAGGTCGTGGGTATCGCCGGGCGGGTAATTTTCCAGCGCAATACCGGCAAGCTTTGCTTTGCCACGCTGCGGGCCGGTGACGGCACTGAAATCCAAGCAATGGTGTCACTCGCCGGGGTGGGCGAAAGCAGTTTGGATCTTTGGAAAGCTCTGGTTGACATCGGCGATCATGTTTTCATCCATGGTGAGGTGATCACCTCAAAGCGTGGTGAGCTATCGGTGCTAGCGGATCGCTGGCGAATGGCGGCTAAAGCGCTGCGTCCGTTGCCGGTAGCCCATAAGCCACTTAGCGAAGAGTCTCGGGTGCGGCAGCGCTATGTCGATTTAATCGTGCGCCCGGAAGCTCGTCAGATTGCTCGAACTAGGGTCGCGACGGTTGCAGCGATCCGGAAGTCACTAGATGCTCGTGGGTATCTGGAGATTGAAACTCCAATGCTGCAGACCATGCACGGTGGGGCCACCGCGCGCCCATTTGTCACCACCTCGAATGCATTCGACTTACAGTTGTTCTTGCGAATTGCTCCAGAATTATTTCTAAAGCGAGCGGTAGTTGGTGGGCTAGAGCGCGTTTACGAAATCAATCGAAACTTCCGCAATGAAGGGGCAGACTCCAGCCATTCACCTGAATTCGCGATGCTCGAGTTCTACGAGGCATACGCCGATTACCGGGTGATGGCTACCATCACGCGCGAGCTAATTCAGGCGGCGGTGCTGGCCGCTTTTGGCAGTGAGCAGGTAACGCATCCAGACGGCTCGGTACACGATTTATCGGGGGAGTGGCCCGAGGTTTCACTTTATGAATCAGTTTCAACTGCGGTGGGTTCCGAAGTAACTCCCAAGACCTCGCGTGAGCAACTTCAAATCTGGTGTGAGGCGGCTGGCATTTCAGTAGAACCTACCGCAGTAGCCGGAAAATTAGTCGAAGAACTATTCGAGCATTATGTGATCGAGAGTTTTGAGGGCCGGCCAACATTTGTGATGGATTTCCCGGTCGATACCTCACCATTAGTACGTGACCATCGCACCGATGCTGGCAAGGTCGAAAAATGGGATCTCTATATCAATGGCTACGAGCAAGCCACGGGTTATTCAGAACTTGTTGACCCTGTCATTCAACGCGAGCGGCTTACCGAGCAGGCGGCACTCGGTGCGCGAGGCGATGCGGAGGCGATGCAACTTGACGAAGATTTCTTGCGCGCCCTTGAGCACGGGATGCCGCCCACCGGTGGGGTGGGTTTGGGCATTGATCGCTTGCTGATGACACTCACGGGGTTGGGTATACGTGAGACGATTTTGTTCCCACTTGTAAAGCCAGACAGAGCGGGGAGCTAGCGTGCTAATCCGCCCTGCTCAAACTGGTGACGTCCGAGCCATCCGCGGCATGATTGACGCATATGCGCCAAATGGTCGCTTGCTTTCTAAAGCGACCGTCACACTTTATGAAGATGTTCAGGAGTTTCTGGTAGCAGACGCCGGTGACGAAGTTGTTGGATGTGGCGCCTTGCATGTGATGTGGGAGGATCTCGCCGAGGTTCGCACCTTGGCCGTGCATCCAGATTTTCGGCGAAGTGGTGTCGGCTCACAGATTCTTAGCTCGCAGCTGGAGCGCGCCAGAAACCTTGGTATTAAAAGGGTATTTTGCCTCACCTTTGAGACCGAATTCTTCGGCCGACACGGCTTTGTCGAAATTGAAGGCGCGCCCGTTGAGCACGCGGTATTTGAGCAGCTTTTGCAGTCCTACGACGAGGGCGTCGCGGAGTTCCTTGATCTTGAACGGGTTAAACCCAACACCTTGGGCAATCGCCGGATGCTTCTTATCTTGTGAAGCGCTTAATAATCGTCGCACTGGTAGCGATAGGTATTTCCATTAGTTCCGCACCTAATGTGCAGGCGCTTGAAGGCCCACTGAGTGGAAAGACCATAGTGATTGATCCAGGTCATCAGTTGGGCAATGGCTCACGAGAGTTCGCCGACGAGATCAATGCCACCAAGTTCAATGGGGCCATAGTTAAGGGCTGCAACACAACCGGCACTGCGACTAACGCCGGATTCCCTGAGGCCACCTTGAACTGGAAGATCGCAAAGCAACTACGGAGCATGTTGGAGTCGCAGGGCGCTACGGTGGTTCTGACGCGTGATTCCAACTCGCGATCAAAATGGGGTCCGTGCGTTTGGGATCGTGCTGGAATAGCCAACGCGGCAAAAGCAGACGCCATGATCAGCATCCATGCCGATGGAGGGCCATCAGGTGGCCGCGGCTTCTTTGTAATCGAGCCGGTTCGGATCAAAGGCTGGACCGATGACGTGATTGAAGTCGATAAGAGGTTAGCCGCTGACATGATCGCCGGCATGAAGGCGGCTGGAGCTCCACCGTCAACTTATATCGCTGGGCAGCGCATGGTGAGCCGTGAACAGTCAACATTGAATTTCAGTAATGTGCCGACGGTCATAGTCGAAGTAGGAAATATGCGGAACAAGAAAGATGCCGCTCTGATGATGACCTCGGCGGGTCAACGTCATTACGCGACCTGGCTGCTGGCCGGGGTGGATAGGTTCTTCAAATGACTAGGCCTTCGATGGAGCCGGCATCTGGACGCGATATTGAATTAGTCGAAGTGCAATTGGGTCGAGCACCCCGTGGTGAGATGCAGGTAGCGCACCGCTGCCCATGTGGTGCCCCTGATGTAGTTCGAACCACGCCACGCCTTGATGATGGCACCCCGTTTCCCACTTTGTATTACGCCACCTGCCCGCGGTTGGCTGGTGCGATCGGGACCCTCGAAGCAAGTGGCCTGATGCGCACCATGGAGCAGCGTCTAGCAACAGACCCCGAATTAGCGGGGCAGTACGCCGCCGCCCACGATCAATACTTGGCGGATCGTTTAGCAATTGCCGAGGTAGCAGAGTTGGACGGTATCAGTGCCGGGGGTATGCCGAACCGGGTTAAATGCCTACACGTTCTCGCGGCACACTCTTTGGCATCCGGCCCCGGGGTTAACCCACTTGGTGATGAGGTACTTACGGCCCTGGCTCCTTGGTGGATCGCTAATCCGTGTGGTGAGCAACTATGAGCTTGGCCGCCATTGATTGCGGGACCAATTCGATTCGGTTACTCGTAGGCGATGTTGATGAAGCAGGGGTATTGCATGAGCAGGTGCGTCTCATGCGGATTGTCCGCTTGGGTGAAGGGGTTGATCGCACCGGGGAGTTTTCAACCGAGGCACTAGAGCGAACGTTCGCTGCCTTGGATGAGTACGCAGACGTGATCAAGCAAGCGAACATTGATCAGATTAGATTTGTTGCGACCTCAGCAAGTCGAGATGTGCGAAATCGTGACGAGTTCGTGGCCGGGGTGCGCCTCCGACTTGGTATTGAGCCGGATGTCATCAGTGGTGATGAAGAAGCTGAGCTTTCCTTTATGGGAGCAATTCGGGGCTTACCCGAAGGTCTAGCGCAACTGCCGGCACTAGTTGTAGATATTGGTGGAGGCTCTACCGAGTTTGTTTTGGGCGCGGCCAAACCCACCAACCGAATCAGTGTCGACATCGGCTGTGTTCGTTTTGCTGAACGTCATTTGCTGAGTGATCCAGCAACTCATGAGCAGATTGAGGCCGCTGAAGCCGATCTTGCAAAGGCACTTGATTCGGTTCGAGCCGCGGTGCCGTTTGATCAGGCTGCCAGCTTGGTAGGGCTCGCCGGTTCAGTAACAACCGTTGCGGCAATGGCCTTTGAACTACCTGAATACGACCCGGCGTTGTTACACGGCTCCATCATTACCGCTGCGCAAGTTGAGGAAGTCACGGCGCGGTTACTGGCCATGACCAAGGCGGATCGAGCTGCATTACCTTTCATGCACCCGGGCCGCGTTGATGTCATCGGTGCGGGCGCATTAGTTCTGCGAGCTATCATGCGTGCTACCGGTAGCGCCGAGGTGGTCGTGTCTGAAACAGATATTTTAGATGGCATCGTTTACAAATTGGTAGCGCGTGAGAGCTAGCTTGCAGCTGAAGGGGGGTGAATATGACAATAACGATTCGAGATGTGGCAGAGGCGGCGGGGGTTTCAACCGCAACGGTGTCACGTGCCTTGCGCGGCCTACCAAATGTTGATGAAGAAACGCGTGCAAAGATTAAAGCGGTTGCACTTTCGATGGACTATGTCATCTCACCTAGTGCTTCGCGCTTAGCGAGCGGCCGTACCGGCAGCATTGGAGTAGTAACTCCGCGGGTGGCTGGCTGGTATTTTTCAACGGTACTCTCTGGCGTTGAGGCCGTTCTGCAGCAAGCCGGTATGGATCTACTTCTGATTAGCGTTGGTGACGAAGCTAGCCCGGTGCCGCGTAACCTCGTTGCACCACGCCTGAATCGACGGGTCGATGGTGCCATCACAATTGCACTGGCACCGCAGGATGCGCAATTGCAGAGCGTGTTGTCACTCGGTTTGCCAACCTGCCTCATCGGGGCGGCCATCGAGGGGGTGTCTACGGCCAGCATCGACGACGTAGTCGCTGCGCGAACGGCTACCCAACATTTGATTAACCTCGGCCACCGGCGCATCGCGGTAATCAGCGGGGCCCCACCGGGTGAGTTTTTCACCGCACCCCATGCGCGCTACCTCGGCTTCACCGATTCGATGCGCGAAGCCGGTTTGGCCGTCGACCCTGCCCTAGAAATGCGCGGTTACTTCACAATTGCCGGTGGCGAGAGTGCGATGGCCGAGCTCTTGACCCAGCGAGAGCGACCGACTGCAGTTTTTGCGATGTCGGATGAAATGGCTTTTGGCGCTATGAGATCGCTAAGAAGCCACGGGCTACATCCGGGCCGTGATGTTTCCGTGGTCGGTATCGATGGTCATGACATGTCTGAACTACTTGACCTCACAACCGTTGCGCAACCAGTTCAAGAGCTCGGGCGCATTGCCGCCGAGGCTTTAATATTCCAGATACGAAGTGATGAGGTGCAAGCGCCAACCCATGTTCAAGTGCCTACTCAACTAGTTGTTCGTGGGTCGACAGCTCCGCCGGCAAATTGAAGTGACCGGCAAGTTGACGTGCCCGACAAATTGACGTGAACTGTGGGGCGAGGCAGCCCGCGTCGGCACGAGAGATGGGCGAGAATGCAGCATGCGAGATATCGAAATTGAGATCCAGGGTGATCAGGTAGGCGGTGTCATTGCCTTCCCAGAGTCGGGCGCAGGCCCAGGTGTCATCGTCATTCAGGAGTGGTGGGGGTTGGTGCCCCATATCCAAAACGTTGTTGACCGCCTGGCCGAAGCAGGTTTTGTGGCACTAGCCGTCGATCACTACCGCGGCGCATTGACCACAGAGCCGGACGAAGCCCAAAAACTAATGATGGGTTTACAGGTATCAGCCGCGGCGGACGACTTTGCCGGTGCGGCGGCTTACCTGGTTGGCCGCCCTGAGGTGTCGTCCAGCAAGGTTGCGGTAATGGGCTTTTGCATGGGCGGTGGCTTGGCCCTATTAGCCCCTACCGTCAGCGAGCACATTTCCTGCGCTGCTGCTTTTTATCCAGCCATGCCGTGGCCTGATTACGCACCGGATTGGGCTAAATACTCGGGTAAATCAGCGATGATTCACAAGGCCGAGTCGGATGAGGATTGGGCCGGCCCAAAGATTGCTGAATACGCTGCGGCGATTGCCGATCATGGCGGCCAAATCGAGATGTTCGATTACCCTGGCTCCGAGCACGCCTTCTTTAATGATGACCGGCGAGAGGTCTATTCGCCAAGTCATGCCGGCCTTGCTTGGGAGCGCAGTACTGCCTTCTTCAGGGCCCAATGCACCTGAGGTGATAAGCCAATTCAGCCGGGGTTCTAAGGTTGCCCTGTTACTGAACAATGTACGGCCCTCGTAGTCCAACTGGCAGAGACACCCGGCTTAAACCCGGCACAGTATGGGTTCAAATCCCATCGAGGGCACAATTTGTGAGTCACTCGCTCTCCCTCTTCAGTTCGAAGCGGGCGCCTGTCAGGGCCGTGCAGAAACAGCCCCTCCGCGTCTATCGCGACCTTCTTTTAGTTTCTGGATCAAGGCTCGATGAGGGCTTAGTTCCCGTCGCGAAGGTCGACCACGCACCAGCATCGAGCCTGCGTGATTATCGCGCTGGGACAGGTGCGATCTCCGGCAAGCCAACGGGGGCGGACGGGGTGTAGCGGCCGAAGGGAATCGCGTGCGGGCGTTGGGGGTTGCGGATGTCATGCAGCACCTATCTGTCCAGCCCGCCGGTGGTCTGGGTGGTCATGCGGTGCTCCTGAGGTTTCTTCGGGGGTGGGACGAGCGATGACGAGTCCCGCAACGGGGTGGTGACAGTCAGTTCTGTCGTGTTGGCATCTTGCCCAGGATCGAGACGTTGGTTTAAAGTATGCGCCGAATAGTGGTATCCGGCCCGGGTAATAGCGAGGTTACATTGCTGTCAGGACTTAGCAAGAGCGGTGCGTTGCGCAAGGTCGCCGTGGCTGGTGTCTTAGTGGCGGCCATCGCTGCGACTGTCGCGTCAGGTCCAGAGTCGAATAACTCTGGTTCCGGGCCATCGCCGAGCCCGACGGGGACAGAGTCTAGCCCGGCAGGCTCTTCAACGCTGGTGCAGACGACCGTCACGTGGACGGGATCCGGCACCGTCTCGGCGAAGGTCCTGCCCCGGCCCACCTCCTCAACGGACCCGGCGCAGGCATCTATCGACCTCGCCCCCGGTGCGAACCCCGGTCTGCTCACGGCAACCGCGACACCGGCGGTTGATGGTGTTCCACTTCAGTACGAGGTCCGCAC
>WLHM01000005.1 GCA_009702725.1 Actinomycetota bacterium
ATTGGCGCGGAACTCACTGGGGTAGCAACATCAAAATTTGGCATTTAGTGCTCCATCCTTTTCGTTGAAAGCGATTTGAGTGTGAACTTCTTAGTTGAGTTGTGCGTTGCTACTCTTCAGTACCCTCAAAGCAACCAAAAGAGTACATACCGGCCCGGCCGTAGTCCGCCGGGGAGGGGTTTAGGGTGCCGCCGATACCGGCCACACCAGGGCGTACCCAACCAACACCAAGTGCGAGCCGATTGATCGGCGCGGAACTTACTGGTCCGTTGACTTCACTCTTCGACATTATCTCTCCTGTGTTTTGGTCGGTATCCGAGTTTCAACACCCCACCTAGTGGTGGGGAATGGTACTAATCTTCATTACCCTCAAAGCAATTACACACATTAAAGGCAAGGCCGTTAGAGGGGTTTAGGGTGCCGCCGATACCGGCCACACCGGGGCGTACCGGGCCAACACCGAGTGTGAGCCGATCAGTTGGCGCTGAACTTACTGGGGTAGCAATATCAACATTTGGCATCTGGTGCTCCCATTCTTTAACGGACCGGCACCCAACCCGGCACCTAATTCAACTGTACGTCACAAACTGTCAAACACACAGGGTTTACTGGATCTTTCCGCCACCCTTAAACAAGAAACTGGCCCCCAACCGAGTGCGGTCAAGGGCCAGTTACGCGGTTTAGACACTCCACCTAGTGGTAGAGAAGGGTCCTACTCCTCGCTACCCTCAAAGCAGTAGCTCCCCCCTCCCTTGCCGAAGGGTGGGGTGGACGGGTTTAGGGTGTCGCCGATACTGCCCGCACCGGGCCGCGCCCAACCAACACCAAGGGCCAAACGATCACTAGCCGGTGAACTAACAGGGGCACTAACTTCACTCCTCGACATTTGATCTCCATTTCACTCGTTGTTGTTTTTCTCTCGTTGAGCGATGAGTTGTTACAAGAAAATCGCAGTTTTTCTTAAAACAACGCACCACTCAACCGAGCATTAGCTCCCAGAGCTTTAACTAATCTTCATTTCCCTCAAAGCACCCATAGGAACACCCTCCCAAGATCCAGGCGCTGGGGTTTAGAGTGCCACCGATACCGGCCGCACCGGGGCGCACCCAACCAACACCAAGAACCAACCGATCACAGGCCGGTGAAATGGCCGGGGCACTAACTTCCACACTAGGCATTTTAAATGTCCTTTCCGAAGGGGTAGCGGGCCGCAGATTCGCCACCCCCCAATGGGAACACCAAATAAACGAAAATGCAATAGCGAAACGCCTAACACTTAATGCCCGGCCAGGTTTGCTACCGTCGTCAGCTGGCCCCAAACCTGCAGCCGTCAGGAACGAGCTTTAAACACCCCACCTAGTGGCGAGGCAGGGTACTAATCTTCATGGCCCTCAAAGCAGATACAGCACCAGCACCCGCCCATGGTGGTAGAGGGGTTTAGGGTGCCGCCGATACCGGCCACACCCGGGCGCACCCAACTAACACCAAGTGTGAGCCGATCGGTGGGCGCTGAACTTGCTGGTGCCGCGATGTCACTACTCGGCATCAAATTCTCCCTAATATTTGGCGGACAGATAATTGTTGAATAAATATCAAAACACGTGATGGGTGTGAAAACAATCTAATTTTTGTGGTGTCCTAAGAATTAAGGGGCCTAAACCTGCTCGAACCGTCACGTGTAGGGCTTGAACCTGCTCGAACCGTCACTCTTGGCCCGTTTTTTGACGGTTTCAGCAGGTTGAAGGATCCACCGCCTGCTGGCCGCTGCCGGAATGTCAGGTAGCAACTTGGACGGCGAGCCACCAAGGCTCACTCCACTAATAATTGGCACAACTAATTACGACGAGCGCCCCTCCGCCACTAAGGGTGGCTACGCCTTGAAGAACCGGCGCCAGGTTTGAGCCACCAATTCTGGGTGCTCCATTTGCGCCGCATGCCCGGAGTCAGGCAACACCATGACATGGGCAGCACGAAAATGCCGGGTGATGCGATGAGCCGCATATGAATCTACTAGTGGATCTTTCTTGCCATAGACAACCAAAGTCTCACACCGCACGCGCTCAGCTAACTTCCATGGTCGATCAGGACCAACGTCGATAAAGGTGCGAAGCAGGCCGCGCAATGATCGCAAGAATGCATCGCCAGCGTAGGTGAGGTGATCGCGATTACGAGCCTCATCGATGGCTTCATCCACTCGCTGAGTAGGCAACCGCCCAGGTTCGGCTAAGCAGGTGTTCATGGTGCTTCTTACGCGGGCACCGGCATCGAGTTCAAGATATTTCGTAATCAATTTCTCGCCGAGGCCCGGCACCGCAATGACCGGGAGGTGCACATTGGCCTTGGTCGGACGCATGGAGGGAAGTGCTGGTGAGATCAAGGTCAGTGAGCGCACTAGATCTGGGCGGCGGGCGGCAAGTTGCAGTGCCACCGCACCACCGAGAGAGTTGCCGAAGATGTGCACCGGAGCTTGTAGCTCATGTTCGATAAATTCAATTACGGAGGCCGCGTGGCCGGCCGGACTCATGTCACCGTTACGTGGCGGTGGCGACTGCCCGAAGCCGCCAAGGTCTACTGCCCAACCGTCGACTTCGGTGCGGAGGTCTTCCATTAAGTCGGTCCAGTTAAGGGAGGAACCACCTAGCCCGTGGATAAATACCGCGGCCGGGGCACCGGTGGTTAATGCCGGGGCATGGCGAACCGACATCGAGCAGGATGGCAACCAGAACTCAGCTACCGGCCAAGGGGCAATTAATTGATCCACGGAGCAAAGATTACCCCGACTCTGAAAAGGCGGAAACTGAAAGGTTACTCGAGGGTAAGATTTCGACGTGACCATCACCGGAGCCAAGCCCAGTGGGCGCCTGCCCAAATCTGAGCGCCGGACTCAGGTGCTGTCGTCAGCTCTTGAGGTTTTTGTCGCCTCCGGGTATTACGCAACAGGTATGGACGACATCGCCGAGCGTGCCGGGGTTTCCAAGCCGGTGCTCTATCAGCACTTTACGAGTAAATTAGACCTCTATCTCGCACTGTTGGATGCCGGAATCGAAGAGCTTCACGCCTCCTACACCGCGGGGCTGCGCTCTACTTCTGATAACAAAGTCCGAGTGCAACGCACGGTCCAGGCCTACTTCGCATTTGTCGAAGACCCTCAAGGCGCTTACCGGCTGGTATTCGAAAGCGACCTGATCAACGAGCCTGCGGTGCGCGAACGCGTTGATCAAGCCGACTTGGCGGTTGCGCAGGCCATCGCTCACGTCATCACCGAAGACACCGGCTTGAATCCGCAACAAGCGCTCTTGCTCGGGTCGGGCATGCTCGGTATGTCGCAGGTGGCAGCTCGACGTTGGTTACGCCACGCGCGAACTGACATCAGCCGCGAAGAAGCCGCCGAGCTCATCGCTTCCCTTGGTTGGCGCGGCATTAGCGGATTCCCGCTATCGCACCCACCCGAGGAGCAGACCTCGCCGTCTTGACACGATGACCACCAGAGATGACTATCAGCAGCACAACTACTGGCAGCACGACTCTTCGCAGCACAGCGAATGTTGTTAAACACTTGACAGGAGGACCGGCCGTGGAGGTCAAGATTGGTGTCCAAGACACCGCGCGTGAAATTTCACTCGAAAGTTCACAGGAACCAGCCGACATCATCAAAGCGGTTGAAGCTGCTATCACAAAAGGCGGCTTACTCTCGTTGACCGATGACCGTGGCCGCACGATTTTGGTGCCGGCGACGAAGATCGCCTATGTCGAGGTAGGCGCAGAGGCTACCCGTCGCGTTGGGTTTGGCAGTACGTCCTAACTCTTGCCGTGCAAGAGTTAGGCAGCTAGGCCGAGAGCGGCCATGCGCTTGGTGTGGTTTTCAGTTAGGCGCGCAAGCATGCGGCCGATCTCCGCTAGGTCAGCTCCTGGGCGATCCACTCCGCCAACTAGCAAACTTGATAAAGCATCGCGCTCAGCGGCAACGCGTTGAGCCTGCGATAAAGCCTCACCCACCAAGCGCCTGCCCCACAACGCAAGTCGCCCGCCAATACGAGGGTCAGCAACTATTGCCGCACGCACTCGATCGACCGCAAATGCCGAGTGACCCATCTCTTCACACACACTAAGTACCAGGGCATTTCTTTCAGGGTCAAGATATTTTGCGATCTCGACATAGAAGTCAAGGGCGATACCGTCACCGACATAGGCCTTAACCAGGCCCTCCAGCCAATCATTTGGTGCCGTATGCGCGTGAAACTCTTCAAGTGGCTGTCGAAATGGTGCGATCGCAACTTCGGGTGAGACACCAAGTTCAATTAACCGATCACGTAATGTTTCGAAATGTCGGTACTCCGATGTCGCCATGCCAGCAAGTGCCGCCTTGTCATCGACCGTAGGGGCCATTGCGGCGTCGGCGGCGATCCGCTCAAAAGCCGTGAGTGCGCCATATGCCAAAACGGCGAGAAGGTCGACAACAGCCGCCCGATACTCCGGATCGGTGTCCAATGTCTTAATCGAAGGCTGATCCATGGTGGTGAGAGGTTAGCGAAGGGCCAATGGGTAGACTCAAGGGAGTGACTACTTCCCCGGTCGACCCAACCTCGGCTCCTACCTTCGTAGAGCTCGGCACCGATCCCAAAATCGCCGAAGCCCTCGCTGCTGACGGCATTGAACGTGCCTTCCCCATCCAGCAAATGTGCATCCCACTGGCCCTTGAGGGCAAGGACCTCATCGGTCAAGCCAAGACCGGCACCGGCAAAACCCTCGGATTTGGTATCCCCCTGCTACAGCGCGTCGACCTCGAAGGCGACCGCAGCGTGCCCCAGGCACTCGTCGTGTGCCCCACCCGCGAACTCGGCCTGCAGGTGGCAACCGACTTGGAACGAGCCGGCCGACTAAAGGGCATCAAAGTCCTCGCCATTTATGGCGGGCGCGCTTATGAACCGCAGATTGATGCCCTGCACAAAGGCATTGACGTTGTGGTTGGCACCCCTGGGCGACTAATCGACCTAGTAAATAGGCGCGACCTCATGCTCACCGGGATTCGCACCTTGGTACTTGACGAAGCAGATGAAATGCTCGACATGGGTTTCTTACCCGACGTCGAGCGCATCGTCTCTGAAATCCCCGCGAAACGGCAAACAATGCTGTTCTCCGCAACCATGCCCGGCCAAATCGTAAATCTCGCCCGCCGCTACATGACCCAGCCGATCCATCTGCGTGCGAGCGAGCCCGGCGACGACAGTGCCATTGTCGACACCATCGAGCAGCACGTTTGGCGTGCGCATCCGATGGACAAAATCGAAATCCTCGCGCGCATCTTGCAGGCCGATAATCGCGGCCTGGTGATGATCTTCACCCGCACCAAGCGCAAGGCCCAGCGAATCTGTGACGACCTAACCGAGCGCGGTTTTGCAGTTGGCACCGTGCACGGCGATCTGGGTCAAGGCGCACGTGAACAGGCTCTTCGCGCATTTCGCAATGGCAAGGTTGATGTGCTCGTAGCGACCGATGTCGCCGCTCGCGGTATCGACGTTGACGGCGTAACCCATGTCATCAACTACGAATGCCCAGATGATGAGAAAACCTACCTGCACCGAATTGGTCGCACCGGCCGAGCAGGCGCCTCCGGTGTTGCTGTCACCTTGGTCGATTGGGAAGACATCGCGCGTTGGCAGATGATTGATCGGGCACTAAAACTACCTTTCAAGGATCCAATCGAGACTTACTCATCGAGTGACCACATCTACACCGGCCTCGGGATCCCACCCGGCACCACGGGCAAACTCCCCAAGGCCGGACGCACGCGTGAGGGCCTGGCCGCTGAAGGGGTCGAAGACCTCGGCGAGACCGGCAAGAAAAAGCCAAAGCTTGATGACCGTGGTCATTCACATGGCAAGAGCAACCGCCCAGATAATGCAAAGGGCGATAAGGCGAAGAGCGATAGGTCAAAGAGCGATAAGCCAAAGAGCGATAAGCCAAAGAGCGATAAGCCCGCCGCAGATCGACCCCAACGGCCCAGGAAGCGAACCCGTGGCGGGAAACCCGCTACCGAGGTTTAACTACGATCAAATGCGGGTATGTCATGACCGTGACACACAGTTGGACGCTCCCTGCGGATACCACCGCGGCCGCCGCAGGCCGTGACTTTGTGCGATCCGCCCTTGCTGAATACGGTAATTCCAGCGAGACCAGCAGCACTAGCGATACCGCAGATACCGCTGCTGCCGAAGCTGTCGAAGTCGCCGCCGCTGTCACCTCAGAGCTCTGCACCAACGCGATCTTGCACGGAAGCCCGCCGCAGTCACTGAAACTCGTTATCGACCGTGAGCATCTAAGGATTGAAGTTTCTAATTCGAACCGGGTGGGCGGAACAGTCCCAAAGTTGGCCACCATGCCAATTCGCAGCGATACCGTAGGTGGGCGTGGCTTAAATTTGGTGAACGTGCTGGCAAGTACTTGGGGTACGGACGTCAACTCCGGATCAACTACCGTCTGGGCTGTTATGTCCCGGAGTTGAGCGGGGGAAGTAACCCCCAGTCAACTAATGCTTCGAGTAGCCCATCACTGGTATCCAGCTCACTTAATTGCTCGAGCGTGAAGAACCTTGCGTCAGCGGCATCGTCACCGCCAACGGGGGCTTTGGCTTCGACTAACTCACCCAAGAAATCGCGAATTACATAAGTGCCACCACCGGGTGCCGCACGGCGCACGGTGCCGATTTCACGAATCACCGTCATTTCTAGGCCGGTCTCTTCGAGTACCTCGCGGATAACAGCCACTTCATGGCTTTCGCCCGGCTCTACGCGCCCGCCGGGCACTGACCAGCGACCAAGTGCTGGCTCTTGGCCTCTTTTTATCAAGAGCAACTTGCCGGCGTCATCAAAAATAACGGCGCCAACACAGGGGATCTCGCTGCTGGCGTCCGAAATGCTCACGTGCGTCATGCTCACGTGCGGAGTTTGTATTCCTCGAGTAGGCGGCGGGCAATTATCATGCGTTGAATATCTGCGGTGCCTTCACCGATGAGCAGCATCGGCGCCTCGCGATATAGGCGCTCGATTTCATATTCCTTCGAGTACCCGTAACCGCCATGGATCCGGAAGGAGTCTTCAACAACTTCTTTGCAGTATTCACTTGCCAGGTACTTCGCCATGCCGGACTCTAGATCATTGCGCTCCCCGGAGTCCTTCTTGCGAGCTGCCATCACCATCATTTGGTGGGCTGCCTCGACTTTGGTCGCCATGTCAGCGAGTCGAAAGGAGACCGCCTGATGCTCAACTATGGGCTTACCAAAAGTTATCCGCTGCTGCGCGTACTCGATACCAAGTTCGAAGGCGCGAAGTGCCACCCCACAGCCACGGGCCGCAACATTTACCCGGCCTACTTCGACGCCGTCCATCATTTGATAGAACCCGCGACCAAGCTCACCGCCCAACAGATTGTCCTTAGAAACACGGACGCCATCCATAATCAATTCGGTGGTGTCGACGCCTTTGTAGCCCATTTTCTCGATCTTGCCAGGAATTGTTAGCCCCGGAATTACTTCACCAAACCCCGAAGGCTTTTCAATCAAGAAAGTTGACATCTTCTTGTAGACGCTGGCATCGGCTGCCACATCGGCATCGGTTCGCACCAGCACCGCGACCAATGTTGAGGAGCCACCATTGGTGAGCCACATCTTTTGGCCGGTAAGTAAATAGTCATCGCCGTCCGGGACCGCCTTGCTGGTAATCGCGGCCACATCAGAACCACAGCCTGGCTCACTCATTGAGAAGGCGCCACGCACCTCACCTGTTGCCATGCGCGGTAAGTAGTACTGCTTTTGCTGCTCGGTGCCATGATGCATGAGCATGTAGGCCACGATGAAGTGCGTGTTGATGACGCCGCTGACACTCATCCATCCGCGGGCAATTTCTTCGACAACAAGTGCGTAAGTGAGCAAAGACTCACCCAGACCCCCATACTCCTCCGGGATCATTAGCCCAAAGACCCCAAGCTCTTTGAGCCCATTGACGATATCGGTCGGGTATTCATCCTTATGCTCAAGCTCTGTTGCAACAGGCAGGATTTCTTTGTCAACGAAATCTCGAATGGCAGCAATGATGTCGACTTGAATCTCAGTGAGACCCTCGGTTTCAGCCAGTTTCTTCATGTGGATCCTCTACTCAGGCGGGGTGAAAGTCTGGGTGCGCACCATCGCAGCCGCGCGACCTTTAGCTGAAACGACCAGGGCCATCTTGCGTGAAGCTTCATCGATCATTTCGTCACCGAGCATTGCCGCGCCCTTAGCGCCACCAGCGGCTGAGGTGTAATAGTCGTACGCGTCAAGAATCATTTCGGCTTTGTCATAGTCATCTTGGCGCGGTGAGAAGATCTCATTTGCCGCGTCTAACTGGCCCGGATGCAGGACCCACTTGCCGTCGAAGCCAAGGGCCGCAGACCGGCCAGCAACCCGGCGGAAGCCATCAACATCTTTAATCTGCAAATAAGGCCCATCAATCGCCTGCTTGTCGAAGGCTCGTGCCGCCATCAGAATTCGCATCAGGATGTAGTGGTACGCATCGCCGACGTCATAGCCCGGCGGCTGCTCACCCACCACAAGTGACTTCATGTTAATACTCGCCATGAAATCTGCAGGGCCAAAGATGATGGTTTCGACCCGTGGACTCGCCTGTGCGATGGCATCGACATTTACCAGGCCGAGTGCGTTCTCGATCTGCGCTTCGATCCCGATACGGCCAACTTCAAAGCCGTTGGACTTTTCAATTTGGGTGAGCAGTAGGTCAAGGGCTACTACTTGATCGGCCGTTTGAACTTTAGGAAGCATGATGCAATCAAGGTTCGGACCGGCACCTTCAACGACTTCGACTACGTCTTGATAAGTCCACTGCGTTGTCCAGTCATTTACCCGCACCGAGCGAACTTTGCCCTCGTAGCCGCCTTCATTAAGGGCAGCGACGATGTTCTTGCGCGCCTCTGGCTTGGCCATCGGGGCGACGGCGTCTTCGATATCCATGAAGATCTGATCCGAAGCCAAGCCCCGGGCTTTATCGAGCATCTTGGGGCTACTACCGGGCACCGCAAGACTAGAGCGACGCGAACGGAGCACTCTTGGGCTAGACATTGGGCCTCCTTAGGGCAAACAGATCGTATCGACACTTCATGTGGGCGCCTAACTGAAAACTAGATTGGCGAGCTCTCAGTAGCCGCTTTCACACGGCTAGACCTGATCACCATAACTAAGCCCGCGAACATCAAGGCCGCCGCCGGGATAATGCCAAGTGGCGGGATCTGGCCCAGCCACACCGCCGCCACCAAGGTCGAACCCGGCATTTCGAAGAGAATTGCCAGCGAGACCACCGTCGCCGAAGTAGTCGAGAGCACTTTGTTGATGAGGGTATGGCCGAGTAATTGCGCCCCGGCCGTTAAGGCCAAGATGAGTAACCAATCCCGCAGGCTAAAGCCCACCAACGGCACCCTGAGCACCAAGCACATGACCACGAGCAGTGCTCCGGCACTCGCATAAACTCCAAATGTTGTTACCGAAGTCGAGACACTCTGACGAGCCTGCTCAGCCACCGTCACATAGGCAGCGGCCAGCATGCCGCCAAGTAACGCCAATCCATCGCCAATTAAGTGAGTCGGGTCGACCGTAAAGTCGATTCCGGTCAAGATCAAGATCCCCAAGAGCGCAACCGCGATGCCGAACCAGGCCTGCCCGGGGATGTGGACGCCGCGCAATCGCGCCAAGAGCGCCGCCCAGATCGGCTGGGTTGCCACCAGCGCCGTTGACGAGGCGACCGTGGTGAACCGCAGCGACGGGATCCACGCCGCAAAGTGTGCCCCGAGCAAAAGCCCGGAGAGGATCATGAGTTTGACCTCGCGCCGGCTCAGTCGCCGCAGTGCCTGACGCTGGCGGAGCATGACCCAAACCCCGGTAGCCCCCGAACCCAAGAAGCAGCGCCAGAAGGCAATTGCCAGCGCCGGCGCAGCGATAACCGTGATGATCGGCCCTGAGGTTGAGATAAAAACGATGGCAACGCCCAGCCAGGCGAGGTCGACCGCGGGGGGCCGGCCGAGGCTAGTTGACGGCTGCGGGGCTGTGGACACGCCAGCGACGGTAGCCTTCGATCGTGACGACCAGCACCGCGACCCGTGTTTTCTTGGCCCGCTTGGCCGGTATTGGGGTATTCGACCCCAATGGCGACCAACTGGGCAAGGTTCGCGATGCCATCGTGGTGCTTCGTAGTGGTAACAACCCGCCTCGGCTAACCGGCCTAGTGGTCGAGGTCCAGCCACGTCGGCGCATCTTCGTCCCGATGACCAAAGTCACCAATATTGATACCGGCCAAATCATCGTTACCGGCACGGTGAATCTGCGCCGCTTTGAACAGCGGCCAAATGAAACACTCGTCACCGCCGAAATCCTCGACCGCACCGTTGAACTAATCGCAATCGGTGAGCAAGTTTCAGTGCTCGACATGGCCGTTGAGCAAAATCGCGCACAAGATTGGATAGTGTCGCAGCTTTTCGTGCGTAAGGGCGGGCACGGGTTTCGCCGCCGCGGTGAACGCTTCATAGTTCAATGGGCAGAGATCCACGGCCTCTCACTACCAATTGCGGATCAGCCGGCAGAACTCCTGCTGGCAAGTCTTGAAACACTTCCCGCCGCCGATATCGCAGCGGTGCTCCATGACTTGACTCCAAAACGGCGACTTGAGGTCGCACGCGAATTGGACGATGAACGACTCGCTGATGTCTTAGAAGAATTACCCGAAGACGATCAGGTTGAGATCTTGCAGATGCTTGAGGCCGAGCGCGCGGCTGACGTGCTGGAGGAAATGGACCCCGACGATGCCGCCGACCTAATTTCTGGGCTACCAAAAGCCCAAGCTGAAGACTTACTCGAGCGCATGGAGCCCGATGAGGCCGAGGATATTCGTCGGCTTTTGACCTATGACGATTTCTCCGCGGGCGGCATGATGACAACTGAACCGGTGGTGTTGCCAGCCGATGCCACCGTTGCTGATGCACTGGCCCACATCCGTAATGGTGATCTTTCACCGGCACTTGCCTCGCAGGTTTATGTGACCCGCTCCCCCACTGAAACACCAACCGGTAAGTACTTGGGTGCCTGCCATTTCCAGCGGCTGCTGCGCGAGCCACCCGCAACAATGGTTTCATCGATCGTCGATAACACATTGGTGCCTATTGGCCCGAATGTGAATCTGGCCGATGTGGCACGCACTTTTGCGGCCTATAACTTGGTCGCCCTACCCGTTGTCGATGAAAACAACCGACTCCTAGGTGCAGTAACAGTTGACGACGTTATCGACCACATGCTGCCCGGCGATTGGCGTGAAAAGGAAGTTCACGGCGGTGATCACCTTGGCTAACTCAGCACCGCGCCGTCAGTCACGCCTTGATCAACCACTAGAGCGTGGCCTACACCTGCGCGACTCCTATGATCCAGAACTCTTTGGCCGGCTTTCTGAGCGAGTAGCTAGGCGCATCGGGTCCTGGGCATTTATCGCCTGGATGACCGCGGTGGTCGTGGGCTGGGTGACCTGGAACTCATTGGCACCGGTCGAGTTGCGCATTGACCCATTCCCCTTCATTTTCTTGACTTTGTTGCTCTCGCTCCAAGCCTCATATGCAGCCCCGTTGATCTTGCTCGCGCAATATCGACAGGCCGACCGCGATCGTGTCCAATATCAAGAGGATCGAGCCCGAACCGAGCGATTACTAGCTGATACCGATTACCTAGCCCGCGAGATTGCGGCACTGCGCCTAGCAATAGGCGAAGTCGCTACTCGCGATTATGTCCATGGTGAAATTCGCGACCTGCTAGCAGATTTAACCCAGAAGCTCGATGAGGCAAACGCGCAGCCGGAGGACCCTAGATAGTCTGTCGGTATGAGCGTTGACCTAGCAGCAGTTCACCTTGCCCTTGCAGATGTTAAAGATCCCGAGATCAACCGTCCAATAACCGAGATTGGGATGCTCAAAGACGTCGAGTGTTCGAGCGACGGCGTCGTAACTGTCACTGTTTGGTTGACCATCCAGGGCTGCCCGATGCGCGACACCATCACCGAGCGAGTAACAAATGCAGTAAAGCCCATACCTGGTGTAACCGGCGTCAATGTAGTACTCGATGTAATGGGCGATGAGCAGCGCGCCGACCTAAAGAAACTGCTACGCGGTCATGATGCCCGTGAAATCCAATTCGCCCAAGCCGGATCACTTACTCGGGTTTATGCAATTGCATCCGGCAAGGGCGGCGTCGGGAAGTCATCGGTCACAGCGAACCTCGCCGTCGCGATGGCCGACATGGGCCTGGCGGTCGGACTCGTTGACGCTGACATGTATGGCCATTCAATTCCGCGCATGCTTGGCACTGCAGCACAGCCAAATATGGTCGAAGGCATGATCATGCCGCCGATGGCTTTTGGGGTACGCATTATTTCCATGTTGGCTTTCAAGCCGGGTGGAGTGACCCAGCCGGTTGCTTTCCGCGGGCCCATGTTGCACCGCGCCTTAGAACAATTCTTGGCGGATGTGTGGTGGGGAGATCTAGATGTGCTACTCCTTGATCTGCCACCGGGTACCGGTGATATCGCCATCTCCACCGCACAGCTACTGCCGACCGCTGAAATAGTGGTAGTAACCACCCCGCAGCCCGCAGCCGCAGATGTAGCGGTACGCGCCGGCACCCTCGCCGAACAAACTAAACAAAAAGTTGCCGGGGTCATCGAAAACATGAGCGGTTTCCCGTGCCCGCACTGTGGCGAACCACTCGACCTGTTCGGTATGGGTGGTGGCGCGTTGGTCGCGGAGCAACTATCGAAAGTGTTCGGCAAGCAAGTACCGCTACTTGGTAAAATCCCGTTCGATGTAGCACTGCGCGAAGGCGGTGACTCTGGTTCTCCGTTGGTACTCAGCCAACCTGATGCACCTGCCTCACTGGCACTGCGTGAGATCGCCCGAACCCTGGGCATGAAACCTCGGGGCCTGGCCGGAATGAACTTGAGCCTGACTCCAGCAACCGCCTAGGTGGCGTCAGGGTCAAATACTGGTCGGGGCGCTTGCCCGGTTTCGCTGGCAGTTTTTGTCGGCTTCACTTCGTCCGGTTCGTCATCATTGAATAACCCGGCCACCAATTTACGCGGATGCAAATCACTGAGGCTGCGCACTGAATCCATGGTCTCGCTCATGTCTAACCCGGCGGAGTCAGCTAGATCTCTCTTAGCCCCCGATGCCATCTCCCGAAGTTGGCGCGCCAGGCGGCCCGCGTCAGCGGCGGCTTTAGGCAACCGTTCCGGCCCGAAAATCAACAGGCCGAGGACAGCCAAAATCATGATCTCGCCAATGCCAATATCGAACATGGTTGAAGCGTACCTGCTTAGCTAGCTTCGGCGGAGCCCAATTTGATAGTTACCTCTCGGGTCACCCCACCTCGAGTGAAACCAATTACCACGGGGTCACCTGGTGCAAACTCACGAATGGCGACCACCAGTTCGGTGGAGTCATTGATAACCCGATCGCCAAGTTTGATAATGATGTCGCCCTTAAGCAAACCAGCGTCCTCTGACGGTCCACCCTTGTTAATCTCGCCAACCTTGGCTCCGTCATCGGTGTAACTCAAATCCAATGTGACACCTATTACGGGGGTACTCGCGGAGCCCGTAGCAATGATCTCCTCGGCGATGCGTTTGGCGGAGTTAACCGGGATTGCAAACCCAAGGCCGATGCTGCCACCTTCACCGCCACTTATCAGTGTGGCAATCGCGGAGTTGACGCCGATTACGCGGCCGGCCGCATCGAGCAGTGGCCCGCCCGAGTTACCCGGGTTGATGGCTGCGTCAGTCTGGATTGCATTGATGTATGAAACATCGCCCTGCGTACCTGTGGTGACCGGGCGATCCACTGCGCTGATGATTCCGTACGTAACTGTGCCATCAAGGCCGAGCGGAGCACCAATAGCAATTGCGGAGTCGCCGACAGCAATATTGGCCGAGTTGCCTAGCGCCATCGGCTGCAGGCCGGACTCCTTGACTTTGACAACAGCAAGGTCATACGACTCGTTGGTGCCGACCAC
>WLHM01000050.1 GCA_009702725.1 Actinomycetota bacterium
TCGCCCTGGTTCATCACGTGACTTGGTCGATCAACTCAATTTGTCATGTGTTTGGCTCGCGGCCCTTCAATAATCGTGACCTTTCCTCTAACGTGCCCTGGCTCGCGATCCCATCATTTGGTGAGTCTTGGCACAGCCTGCACCACGCAGATCCCACCTTGGCTCGCCATGGGGTACTCAAAGGCCAACTCGATATGAGCGCCCGAGTGATCGCCATCATGGAGTCGATGAAACTTGTCACCGACGTGCGCTGGCCGAAGCCGGCGCGCATCGCCAAAAAACTCAAAGACCCAGCAATGCGTCGCAGAGTTCGTGGCTATGTCGAACCAAGCGCTACGGATTAATAAATGGTGCCGATGATCAACGAAGTTGATAACGTCACCGAACTGCCCGTGGCTAAACGTCGAGAGGTTCGGCGGCCACCGCGCACTCGCGAGAAAGTGCGGATGAGCGGCCAAGAACGCCGAGAGCAGTTACTTGATGTCGGGCGCAAGCTGTTTGCCGAAAAGGGCTTCGACGCTGTCACCGTTGAGGAAATAGCAGCCAAAGCCGACGTCTCGAAGCCTGTTGTGTACGAACACTTCGGCGGGAAAGAAGGTCTGTACGCCGTCGTTGTCGATCGCGAGATGAATCACCTGCTAGCAGCCATCAGCGACACTTTGACCAGTGGCAATGCGCGAGTGCTCGTGGAGCAAGCCGCCCTCGCGCTGTTCGATTACATTGATGAATACCCCGATGGATTTCGGATCTTGGTCCGCGATTCACCGGTCTCCCAACAGACCGGGTCATTCGCCAGTTTGATCATCGATGTTGCAGCGCAGGTAGAGCACCTGCTGGCCGCAGAGTTCGCCGCGCACCGAATCAATACCAAATTGGCCCCCATGTACTCGCAAATGCTCGTTGGCATGGTGGCCCTGACGGGCCAGTGGTGGCTCGATGTGCGCAAGCCTAAGAAGGACGAAGTCGTTGCTCACCTGGTGAATTTGGCCTGGAGTGGTCTAGAAAACCTCGATGCCAAGCCTAGGCTGATCACAAAGCGCGATCGCTAAGAATCTCGACGTCAAGATTCTTGACGTAGGCTCATGCCATGAGCGGCTCCCGGCATGACGAAGTTGACCACCTGGTCAGCGCTTGGCACCGCGAGCGACCTGATCTAGATACCTCACCCCTCGAAGTTTTGTCTCGGGTCACTCGGCTGGCTCGACAGTTGGATTTTGCTCGACGCGCCGCGTTCAATGAGCACCAACTCGAGCCCTGGGAGTTCGACGTGCTCGCCGCACTTCGGCGCGCTGGCGATCCATATGCGCTCTCCCCCGGCCAGCTTGGTGCCGAGGCCATGGTCACCAGTGGCACCGTTACTAATCGAGTTGATCGCCTGGAAGCCCGCGGGTTGGTAAGGCGCGAACGTGAGCCCAATGATCGCCGCGGAGTACGCGTTGTGCTCACCACGACCGGACAAAAAACTGTTGACGGCGCACTCACCGATCTCTTGGACCGCGAACGTGACTTACTAGTTGGCTTAAGCGCTGATGAGCAGCAGCAACTTGCCGATTTACTGCGCTCGCTTTCTTATGAGTTCGACGCCTAATCCTCATCCTCGTTGAGTGGTGATGATTACGCCACGATGCGCGCACCGGGTACCGCACCGGTGGCCCGTCTAACTGTTCGACACACCCCTGCCGATGTCAGCCCCACCGCAATGTCGAGGGCTTGCTCTTCATCGGCCGCCAAAAATGCACAGGTTGGGCCACTTCCAGAGACAATCGCACCTAACGCTCCATAGCCCTCGCCAACTTCGAGTACCTGGGAGAGCACCGGACGCAGTGAAATTGCGGCGGGTTGCAAGTCATTTTGTAATGTTGCACCTAGCGCAAATGCATCTCCAGCACGCAGGGCCTGCATCATCGCGGGTGACACCACCGGGTCGGTAGTAACTTTCGCACCGCGGAGGCGATCACACTCGGCGTAGACAGCGGGAGTTGATAAGCCCTTTTCGGCGAACGCGAATACCCATTCAAAGACTCCGCGAGAGAGCGCCGACAGCAAGTGTTCACCCCGCCCGGTGCCGATCGCGGTACCACCATGAAGTGCAAAAGGTACGTCGGAGCCAAGTCGCGCTGCCAACACCATTAACTCCTCGCGGGGTAATCCAAGTTGCCACAACGAATCACAGGCAACCAGCGCACCCGCCGCATCCGCGCTGCCGCCAGCCATGCCACCGGCGACCGGGATACCTTTATGCAGGTGCAGTTCGACATCAGCTGAAACACCGGCATGTTCAGCCAGCAGCAGCGCTGCCCGCCAAGCCAAATTTGTTTCATCAAGAGGCAGTTCACCGGCGCCTTCACCGGAGATCGTCAAAGTTACGCCCGCGCCAACTTCGACATGGCGTGCTCGCACGTCATCAAACAAACTGACCGCGTGAAAAACCGTCGCTAACTCGTGATAACCATCAGGGCGTTTGGGGCCGACACCAAGTTGGAGGTTGACCTTCGCCGGCACCCGAACCGTCACTGTCGCGCCCACGTGTTGCTCCCCTTTCATGGCTTCAGGTTAAGCGTTGCGTGCGGATTGAGCACTTTGGCCGAGGGCATCGGCTAGTCGCGCGAAATCAGCTACGCCAAGAGCCTCACCGCGCGCACCCGGGTCGATGCCGGCCGCCACCAGGGCCGACTCGGACAGTGCTGGGGAACCAGCGAATTGTGAAAGTGCAGCGCGCAGGGATTTACGCCGCTGCGCGAATGCCGCATCAATGACCGCAAAAACTTCAGCCCTTGACGAGTTGCACTTTGGCGGTTCATGGCAAGTAATTCGCACCAGACCAGAATCGACATTTGGTTCTGGCCAGAAAACCTTCGGGCCGACATTGCCAGCCGCCTGCGGATCTCCGAACCAGCGAAGCTTGACACTCGGCACTCCGTAGGTGCGCGACCCGGGGCCCGCAACCAATCGATCGGCTACCTCTTTTTGCACCATCACCAATATCGAACGCAGCGACGGCAGAGTCCGAAGCAAATGCAGCAGGACGGGTACCGAAACGTTGTAGGGCAGGTTCGCCACCAGAGCATCGGGTTCAAAATCTAGTTCGCGCAGGGTTAGCGCATCGCCATGAATCACGGTCAATGAGCCTGCACTTTCGGGTAGATGCGCCTGCACCGTCAAGGGCAATTGATCAGCGAGCACCTTGTCGATTTCGACGGCTACGACCGTCGCCCCTGGCTCAAGTAGAGCGAGTGTCAAACTCCCCAAGCCTGGACCTACTTCGAGAACTTTAGAAGCAGACGTAATACCCGCTAGCCGCACGATGCGCTGAACCGTATTTGGATCGATGACGAAGTTCTGGCCAAGTTTCTTGGTTGGCCTTATCCCCAACTGCTCGGCTAGCTCGCGAATTTCACGGGCACCCAGCAGTGGGCTACCAGTCACCGAAGACCCGGTGGGTGTTATCCCAGAGTTGCTTAGCCATTGTCGCTTCGTCAACCCCCCGCACTTCAGCCATCCGGCGCACCGTCAAGGGCATCAAAAATGAGCCATTCGGCTTACCGCGGTAGGGCATCGGAGTCAGGTAAGGCGAATCTGTTTCTACCAGCACTAGGTCATCGGGAACAACCCGCAATGCCTCTCGCAAATCATCTGCATTCTTAAACGTGATTACGCCAGCGAAAGACATATACCAGCCGCGCTCCGCGCAATAGCTGGCCATTTTTGAATCACCGCTAAAACAGTGAAAGAGGACTTTTTCTGGCGCACCAGCAGATTCGAGAACCGCAATCACATCATCGTGGGCATCGCGATCGTGGATAACCAAAACCTTGTTCAGTCTTTTTGCCAAGTCGATATGCCACCTGAAGGATTCCTGTTGCACTTTCCGCAAATCACCCTCGGTGCGGAAGTAGTCAAGGCCGGTCTCACCAACAGCGCGCACAACATCATGGGCGGCTAACTCCGCGATCGCGGCGTAGGCATTTTCCAAACCGGCTTGACCCTGATCGGCAAAAATTCGCGGGGCTTCGTTCGGGTGTAACGCTACGCCGGCGATGACATCGGGGTGGGATGCGGCGATTTCAACCGACCAGCGAGCAGCTTCAACATCGCAGCCGATCTGCACGACTTTGGTTACTCCCACCGAGGCGGCGAGCTTCAGCATTTCGTCTGGATCAGGTCTCGAGTCACCGTGCAATGAGCCATCGCGCACATTTAGATGGCAATGCGAATCAATAACCGGTGATACCAAGGGCTCAGGTGCCAGCACGGGCACAACTACGCCCATCTTCAGGGGGTATCTTCCAGGCGTGGGAATAGCGAGTCGCCTTTAGTCACCGATACGCCGACCGGGAGTTGCCCCCATACCGCAACACCATCGATGCGCTGCTCGGCTAGAGCGCCCAGCCCATCGGCACCAAGTTGCCCCCATAAATCCTGCATTTTTTTCGGCATTAACGGGTTGTAGAGCACAGCGACAGCACGCAGTGATTCACAGATCGTGTAAAGCACTGTCTCAAGGCGCGCCCTATCGGCGGGATCCTTGGCCAACACCCAAGGCTCCTGTTCGGTGACATACCCGTTAACCGCCTCGATGAACTCTTTGACAGCGGTGATGCCGGTGGAGAAGTCAAGGGCCACCATCGCGGCATCGGCGTTAGCCGCCGTCGACACCAGCAGCTCTTGTAGGGCTCGCTCTGCTTCCCCATTAGCGGTTGCGGCCGGCAAGATACCTTCGCAATAGCGTCCGACCATCGCGGTAGCGCGTGATGCCAAGTTACCTAAACCGTTTGCCAGCTCTGATGTGTATCGAGCCGACATGTCTTCCCACGAAAATGACCCGTCTTGACCAAAAGCAATGGCGCGCAAGAAGTAGTACCGGAAAGCGTCGGAGCCGAAGTGATCGATTATCTGACTCGGAGCGATCCCGGTTAACTTGCTCTTGGACATCTTCTCGCCACCGACTAAGAGCCAGCCGTGCGCAAATACCTTGCGGGGTAACGGCGCCCCCGCGGCCATCAACATCGCCGGCCAGTAGACCGCGTGGAAGCGCAGGATGTCTTTACCCACTAGGTGCACGTCGGCGGGCCAAGTATTGGCGTACTGCTCACCTTCAGGTGATGAAGGGTCAGTGCCGTATCCAACCGCAGTTGCGTAATTCAACAGCGCATCGAACCAGACATAAATAACCTGGCTGGGTTCCCATGGAACTGGGATACCCCAGGAAACACTCGAGCGAGACATCGAGATATCGGCTAGCCCACCACGGATAAAGGACATTACTTCGTTGTAGGCGCTGCGCGGCTGAATTGCTTCTGGATTAGCTTCATAGTGCGCGATGAGCCGCTCGGTAAATGCCGAGAGCTGAAAGAACCAATTCTCTTCTTGTAGTTGCTCACATGGGCGGCCATGCACCGGGCAGATCTGCTGACCTTCATACTCTCCGGTACCCGGGACCAAGTCAGCCGCGAACTTGAACTCCTCGCAGCCAACGCAGTAGGGGCCCTCATAAGGTGCCGAATAGACGAACCCGTGCTCGCGCACCTGCTCCCAGAATCGCTGCACGCGCTCTGCATGGCGCGGTTCGGTGGTGCGAATGAAATCGTCATTTGCCGCATCGACAGTTTGCAGTACTGGCAGCCACTCGTTCTCGACCAAGTTATCAACCCACTGCTGCGGTGTTACTCCCCCAGCAACTGCCGCTCGCTGCACTTTGGTTCCGTGCTCATCAACCCCGGTAAGGAACCACACCTTTTCACCGCGCTGGCGATGCCAACGGGTCAGAACATCGCCAGCGGTGGTCGTATAGGCATGACCGATGTGCGGCGCATCATTTACGTAATAGATAGGTGTCGTCAGATAAAAAGCCTTTTCGGCCCCACTTTCTGCGGCAACCGTTGACGACATAGTGCGATCTTACGGTTTGGCGTCCTTGCGCTTGACCACCGCGTCGTACACCACCCGCCGTGGAATGCCCGCGGCCTTAGCCACTTCGGCAATAGCGGTGCGGCGATCAACCCCATGCCCCTCACGGGCCAGTACCGCTTCGACTTGGGCCTCTTCAGTGTCGAGACCCACCGCCGCGCGCCGCTCTTCGGCCGAGGCCCCAGACACAACCACGGTGATCTCACCCCGCACCCCGAGCTCGGCCCACTGCACGAGATCGCCCAAGGCGCCGCGCTTGACTTCCTCGTAGGTCTTGGTGAGTTCACGGCATACCGCCGCCTGCCGACCACTCCCCAGGCTTTCAGCAAGGGCGCGCAGCATAACCTCGAGTCGATGGGGGGCTTCGAAGAAAACCATCGTGCGCGGCTCATCGATCAACTCGCGCAGCCGTGTTGAGCGCTCACCCGCTTTTCGTGGCAAGAAACCTTCGAAGCAAAATCGATCAACGGCTAGTCCTGACAGAGCCAGTGCGGTTAACACTGCTGACGGCCCTGGAAGCGCTGTGACGTGCACCCCGCGGGCCACCGCTTCGCTAACGACACGAAAGCCTGGATCGCTGACAATCGGCATCCCCGCGTCGGTCACCACAATGACTGTGCCACCCGCGGCGGCGATATCTACAAGTTCAACCGCGCGTTCGCGCTCATTGGCATCGTGGTAGGAAAGTACGCGCCCCGAAATCTCTACTCCGAGTGCCGATACGAGGCGGCGTAGGCGGCGGGTGTCTTCGGCGGCTACTACATCGGCAGTGGCCAATAGGGCACGCAGGCGCGGGGATGCATCATGGTCGTTACCAAGTGGTGTGGCGGCGAGCACTACCTGCCCGATCTTGTGCTCCGGCCCGGTGCCCGGATCCAGATTGGGTCCTTCATTACCGGTAGCCACCTGCACATCCTCCCAAATCAGTAATGGCGCATACGATGACGCCCATGGCTGCGGTATTGGTGTCGGCGACAGCCCCCCGGCGTGACATTGAATCCCTCCCAGAACGCCTTCGCCAGCCAATGCCCTCATCGGGCCTAAAGGGTTGGATCGGGCCGCTAGCTGTCGGCCTTGTCGGGGCCATCTTGCGACTTTGGGATCTTGGCCGGCCCCATTCTTTTGCCTTCGATGAGACTTATTACCCCAAAGAAGCACTGTCACTTCTCAAATACGGCTACGAACGCGCGATCATTGATAATGCCAACGACATAATTCTTAAATCGGACGGCAACTGGCAGGCGCTAAATCTTTTCAAGGATTCCCCCGCGTTTGTGGTGCACCCACCACTTGGCAAGTGGACGATTGCCGTCGGTGAATACGCCTTCGGCGCGACTCCATTTGGTTGGCGCATTTCGGTAGCTGTGCTCGGAGTTCTCGGCATCATCATGCTCGCCCGCATCGTGCGGCGACTAACCCGCTCAGATCTAATTGGCACTCTTGCTGGCCTGTTGCTCGCCCTCGACGGTATCCATATCGTGATGAGCCGCACCGGCCTGCTCGACATGGTGCTGGCATTTTGGATTCTCGCGGCATTTGGTCTTCTAGTAATTGATCGAGATCAAACCAGAGGTAATCTCGCCGCAAAAGTGCGAGCAGCACTAGCAAATAACACCGAACCGTCAGCCGCACTGGACTCACTCGCTACGGGGTTCGGGCCAACCTTCGGGTTACGCCCGTGGCGGTGGGCCGCTGCCGTCGCACTTGGCTTGGCCTGCTCGGTTAAGTGGTCTGGTATCTGGTTCGTCGTCGCCTTTATCTTGATGACACTCGTCTGGGATGTCTCAGCTCGCCGGGCAATCGGAGTGAAACGCCCCTGGACGGCAACGGTGCTGCGCGATGCACCGCTTGCCGGCATCACTATGGTGGCCATAGTTATCGCCGTCTATTTCTTCTCCTGGACCGGTTGGTTCTTAAGTGATGACGCATACAACCGCAATTGGGCCGCGGGGCAA
>WLHM01000051.1 GCA_009702725.1 Actinomycetota bacterium
CCGGTGAACGGCTCGGCGAGGGCTTAGATGTTTTTGTAGCCAGCTACGCACCAGCACCGCAGATGTTCATATTCGGAGCCATAGATTTCTCCGCTGCCCTCGTCCGCGTGGGCAAGCTACTCGGCTTCAAGGTCACCGTTGTTGATGCACGACCTATTTTCGCAACGAAAAAGCGTTTCCAGGAAGCGGACGAAGTCGTAGTTGACTGGCCCCATCGTTGGCTTGAAAAGCAGCATGTTGACCCAAGGACGGTGATTGCCGTACTCACCCATGACGCCAAGTTCGATGTGCCGGCATTGGTCATTGCACTTCGAACAAACGCCGGATACGTTGGCGCGATGGGCTCACGTCGCACACATGAGGATCGCCTGGCCCGCCTGAAAGAAGCCGGACTCACCGACGACGAGTTGGCACGGCTGTATTCACCGATTGGCCTTGACCTAGGGGCACGCACGCCGGAGGAGACTGCGATCTCGATAGCCGCGCAGATGGTACAAAGTCGATGGGGTGGCACGGGCGCCTCACTGGCAACCCGCAGCGGCCCCATCCACCCGGGAGCTCCCCGCTGACCGGCGCACCCACTCCGACCGCCGGGCTAATACTTGCCGCCGGTGAAGGCAAAAGATACGGCGAACCTAAAGCCCCCGTTGTAGTCAATGGCGAGCGACTTGTCGATCGCTCGGTGCGGATACTCGTCGAAGCCGGCTGCGCACCGATTGTGGTGGTTCTAGGAGCGTGGCTCGGCGAGGTGCCGGATGCAATCACTGTCGTAAACAAAGAGTGGGCAGCCGGCATGGGCTCCTCACTGCGCGCAGGACTTGGGTATTTGCTCACCACACCAGCACAAAGTGCGCTCGTAACATTGGTAGACCTAACTGGGCTGACGGCTCTTGGTTGTGCCCGCGTCGCTAAGTCACCCGCCGAAATTGCAGCTGCGACCTATTCCGGCGTGAGGGGGCACCCGGTGAAATTCAGCCGATCGCACTGGCCAGAAGTGATTAAGGTTGCGGACGGTGATCAGGGAGCCCGCGAATTCTTACGCGGCCGCGGTGATATCGAACTCATCGAACTGTCCGATGTCGCATCGGGTGAGGATCTTGATTTCAAAACTGAATGAAGCCTAAGTCACTCAACCCATGAACTAGGCGCACTAATTTTGTGCATGTGCCCGGTTTCTGCGCCACCGAGGACCAACATGGTGCTAGCGACAAGTATCACGGCAATGCCACTGGCACGAAGCGCTACTGAACCAACTCGTGGTGATTTCTCCCAGATCATAAATGCGGCGAGAGCAACCATTGAAAGCAAGGAAAGTGCTGGCTGCATACCGGCGGTCGTGACCACACCAATCACCATCAGCGGGAAACAGGCACTTGCGCAGGCAACTCCTTCCTTAATTCCCAACTGAAATGCCGGGTCACTTGCCTGCATGGACCGGCATCGGCGCAGCGCCGTTTGGGTCCACGGCGTTAGTTGGTAAAGGCCGACGACGATCCACCCGAACGAAATGAGCAGGCCAGACCATGGGACGGCATTCACAAGAATGATTGCCGGCACCGCCATCGCGATCCAAATAGTCAGGTAACCGACCACGAAACTACATGCCCGCATCGCCGATCCACCAGCAATTCGCAGCATTGGACGCAGGACGGTCGGAATCATCATCGCCAACGACATTAAAGTCCACATCAGCACGAAGCCCAATTGACTGTGGCTCATCGGGATGATTGCCAAAGCCACCCAAGCCAGTGCTACAGCGCACATGATGAGGAGTAGAACTCTCCTCGCGCCCTGAGTTCCAAGTAGCCCCGCAGTGACAATCACTCGTGCAGGCTAAAGGGCTTCGAGTAAATGCGCAATGCCTTGGCCGGCCGCCTTTAGTGGTTACGGCCTTTGGACACTGTTTGCGATGCCGGCCGCCCCCATATTCACCACTAACACCCGGACCGGTGCATCCGTCTTGTTTGAGCCGTTAAGCCACACATTCATTGCATCAACGAGGGCTGTGCCTGCCGCAAACTCCTTGGTCACGCCGGCGTCATATTCAACGGTCAACGTGCCTTCAAGGATGTAGGCATACATAGGTGTTCGGTATTTATGCCAGCCAGTCTCTTGACCTGGATCGAGTGCGAGAATCGAACTCGAAATTTGTGCAGCTTTCTTCTTCGGATACCGAATCGGCTGGTCAAGCACCGTTAACGACTGTGCATCCAGCAGCACATCTGGCTCACCCGCCGCGGCAGTCGCCGCGGCGGTTGCACTCGGGGCTGACGAAACAGCCGCTTCGCCACCTGAGCCGCAACCAGCAATCAACAGCAGCGCGGTAACTAATCCAGGGGCCAGCAAAACCCTTACTCGCCAATATGCTTTCATCAGACCTCCAACCCTTCAAACGCTACATCGTTTAGGCCACCGATAAAGGGGTGTTCGCAATTTCCGACATCATGAGTTGGCTGAAGCCCTCAAGGACTATCCCGGTTACTCGGTGGCGAGCCCCTTCACGTTGGCGCTCCAAGCCCTCCACCTTCGCCATCCTCATCATCGGCCTGTGGCTCTTCGGCACCGGTGATGGCATGTTGGTGGCAGCCGGGCTGGGGGTCAGCCCTTGGACGGTGCTTGCGCAAGGGCTGTCAACTAAATTGCCGATGTCCATCGGACTCGCAACCTTTTTCGTCAGTGTGCTCGTATTACTGCTTTGGATCCCATTGCGTGAACGCCCCGGTCTTGGCACCATCAGCAATGCAATCGTCATCGCAATCGCTTTGCAAGTTTCGCTGCTGTACTTGCCGCGACCACAGACATTCGCCATGCAACTTTTGGAAGTACTTTTCGGAATTGCAGCGATCGGCCTTGGCAGCGGGCTGTACCTAACAACAAACCTAGGGCCAGGACCTCGCGATGGCTGGATGACCGGAATTCATAACCGCACCGGCTGGCCGGTGCCCGCGGTGCGAATGTCAATTGAGGTTGTAGTTCTCGCGATCGGCTGGCTGCTAGGTGGCATAGTTGGGTTAGGTACCGTGCTCTTCGCCTTACTTATTGGGCCATCGGTCGGGTACGGCCTAATGTTGGTCGGAACTTTTGGGCGCGACCTCACACAGCCAGCAGAGGACATTAGCGACGATGAATTCCCCGAACTCGATGCCTAAATCTGTGCGCCGAGCGCCATGGCGCAAAGTCGTCTTTGCTTTGGTCGGTATTGCCGTAATGGTTTTAGTTTTCGCATTTTTGTTTCCGCAGTTCGGGGATTACCAAACAGCTTTGACCAAGGTTGCCGCGATGGGCCCGTGGTGGATCGCCGCCCTTGGCGCCGCCTCCTTAGCAAATATAATTATTTACCCGTTCACGGGCATCGCCGCGATCCCAAAGTTGTCTTACCGCGCTTCATTTGTGTCACGTCAATCTGGATTTCTACTTTCGAATGTTGTGCCCGGTGGAGGTGCGGTTGCAGTAGCAACGCAATACGCAATCTTGGCTAAGTATGGAGTCAACACGGCTAGGGCGGCAGCCGCGGTCTCTGCCGATGCAGTGTTCACCTACCTATTTACTTTCGGTACTCCAGCCATCGCGCTGCTGCTCTTGAATATCAACGGTAAGTCGGCGGCCGCCTACAACGTATTAGCGATTGTCGGCCTCATCGTCGTGATTGTGTCCCTCATCGGGGTCATTATTATTTTGCGAAGTGAAGATGGGGCCCGGAGAATCGGTGCCTTCGCCAGCAAACCCATTGGCGCGATTTTCACCAAACTGAAGAAGCCGACCCCTGATATCACCGGGTCATTAGTTACTTTCCACACCCAAGCCTCCGAAATGGTTGCTACTCGTTGGCCACAGTTGGCCGCCGCAAACTTTGGTGCGCAATTGGCCCCGATGGGCGTACTGATTGTCGCACTGGCCGGACTCGGGGCATTCCCCGGCGAACTAACATTTCTTGAGGTTTTCGCAACATTCTCGATCGCACTATTGCTAACCGCGGTACCACTTACCCCCGGCGGCCTAGGCACCGTTGACGCAGCGCTTGTCGCTCTGCTCATCGGTTTCGGGCTCGATAGTTCGACAGCGATCGCCGCCGACTTGATTTGGCGATTAGCGTGGTTTTTGCCCCAGCTGTTGGTCGGCCTTGGTGCACTTGGTCTCTACTGGTGGGATCGCAGGCGCCAGCAGCTTGGTCACCGCCTTGTTGACGAAAGCCTTACCTAGCAGCCTGCTTACTGCTGCGGGCGGTTCCACTCTTGGCGGCTTTGCGATGCCCTCCTGGGCGCCCCGGGCGATCACTTGTGTGCTGACGCGGACCTCGCGGCCCACGCGGACCACCCCGGCCTTGCCCTTGACGAAATGCCGGCTTGGCCGGCTTCTCCTTTGGCGGGAACCAGGCAATACCCGAGGGCTCTTGTGCACCGGTTATGGAGATCAACTGTGCATCACCTGGGCGAACGCGAGCAACCGCCGGCTTAACACCAGCTTTAGATGTCAAGGCGCTGATATGCCGCTGCTGACGTGGTGAGCCAAGGGTGACAACCGTGCCCGATTCACCCGCGCGTGCGGTGCGGCCGGCGCGGTGCAGGTAATCCTTTGGATCATTCGGAGCATCGACGTGGACAACCAAACTAATGCCATCAACGTGTATACCTCTGGCCGCAACATCGGTTGCTACCAATGCCGGAGTTATACCGGCCTTGAAGTCGGCGAGGGTGCGGGTGCGCACCGCTTGGGATTTACCACCATGTAGCGCCCCGGCTGCAACACCTTGTGAAGTCATGTGCTCGGCCAGGCGGTCAACACCTGCTTGGGTTCGCACGAAGAAAATGGTGCGGCCATCACGTGCGCCGATTTGGGTAACAACTTCATTCTTGTCGGCCGGATGAACGAGTAGCACATGGTGATCCATGGTGTCGACCGAAGCCTGTGCCGGTGAAAGTGAATGGCGAACAGGATCCTTCATGTATCGCTTGATCAGCGCATCCACGTCGCCATCTAAAGTCGCACTAAATAGCAGTCGCTGACTGCCGCGGCTGGTGAGGTCAAGGATTTCGCGGACGATTGGCATGAACCCCATGTCAGCCATCTGGTCTGCTTCATCCAGCACCGTGAAAGTGACGTTCGAAAGGTCAACCGAGCCTCGATTAACGAGGTCCACAAGGCGCCCTGGAGTTGCCACCAAATAATGAACACCGCGATCAAGAGCTTGGATCTGCTTGATGTAAGGCATTCCGCCGGCAATCAGCCGCCCACGCACACCGCACGCATCAGAAAGTGGCTGCAACGCGTCGCTGACCTGCATTGCGAGTTCACGCGTCGGGACCAAAATAAGACCAAACGGCATTCGCGGCTCCGCGCGGCGCCCCCCAAGTTTAGTCAGCATCGCCAGACCGAATGCGAGGGTTTTTCCGGAGCCGGTTTGGGCGCGTGCCAAGACGTCGCGACCGGCTACTGCATCAGGGATGGTCGCAGCTTGAATCGGGAAAGGCTCTTTGATCCCAGCACGTTTAAGGACGTCAACCAACACCGAGGCGACGCCCAGGTCGGAAAATTGCACAGCCCTCTTCGAATTTTGCACAGCACTCATCAAAAAAATCCAATCGAGACGACAAGCGCGTCTCGATTGTGGTCCGGATTCGACCTCGATGGTGCCAAGACTCGCATGTAGATGTATTGCGGAGTCATGAATGTACGGCATCAAGCCGAAAAAACGAAATCCGCTCATTTATATGGCGTGCTGATCCCTTGTGCCACCGTGTTTGGTGGGTGCCAAAGCTAGATCAACAACACATGGCTTTCGGTACCAAAAAGGTGAATCGGACAGCCTCGAGCCTTGGCTCATTCGGTGTTAGCGCAGGGTCACTTGCGGTTGCGTATTCCACGATGGAACGCTATCCCCATGGCGGGCAATATATGGCTGATTCGACATGGTGAAACCAGTTGGAGCCGCGACCTGTTACATACCGGGCGTACTGACGTTCCTCTAACCGAAATTGGGGAGCAGCAGGCGCGTATTACCGGACAAAGGCTCACCGATATCACCCCCAGCTTGGTGATATGTAGTCCCCTAACTCGCAGTCGGCGTACCGCTGAACTTGCCGGACTGCAACCAGACAGCTATTCCGATGATCTGCTGGAATGGGATTACGGTGCGTGGGAGGGTCGAACCACTAAAGAGATCCGCGTAGAACTTGATGATCCAAATTGGGTGGTCTGGCAGCATTTGATACCACCGGGCAATACGCCGGGTGAGCAACTGACCGACGTTGCCGACAGGGTGACCCGCGTTATTGATAAGTGTCTCTCCGAAGTTTTGGCGGGTCGTGATTGCGTGTTGATTGCGCACGGCCATGTCCTTCGAATCCTGACCGCAACATGGCTAGGCTTACCACCAATCGCTGGGCGACTATTTGCGCTTGACCCAGCTTGCCTGTCTGCGCTTGGGTTCGAACATGAGCAAAAGGTGATCAAACAGTGGAACACCTGACCCCCGGCAAAGTCAGCGCAGCGACCTCAAAGAAGTACGCTGATCCCATGGATCCAGCAACGCGAAGGCAACTGCGCTTCTCGCTATTCCTGCAGGGATTTGCCGCACTCATGATCGCCCTTGCACTCGGTGTCCGACTCGCCAACCAAATGTTTGATATTTGGAGCATCGTGTTCGCCGTAGTACTCGTATTGGTTGTTGCTGCTTTTCTGTTCACCCAACGCAAGTTGCGGAGCCCGTAGCATGGATAACAATCGCGCATTAAATTTGATCTCAGGGCCGTGGGACGAGTCCTCGGTCCGGCAATTTATAGCCGCGAGCATCATCCCACTTCGGCTGGCGACTAACGGCAAGACCAACCCGCTTGTTCAATCTCTATGGTTCTTATTCGCCGATGACGCCATTTGGTTCTGCACCCAACATGATGCCGTCGTGGCTAAACGCCTGCGCAAGGACCCGCATTGCGCATTTGAAATCTCCGCCGACCAACCGCCTTACCGGGGTATTCGGGGCAGCGGTCGTGCTGAACTCATGGCGCCCGCCGCAGCTGAGCTGCTACCGAAGCTACTCGATCGCTATTCGATCTCCCATAATTCACAGCTAGCCGCGTGGCTGCTCTCACGGGTCGATCAAGAAGTTGCAGTTCGGATTGACAACTTATCGATTACTTCCTGGGATTACTCAAGCCGCATGTGAGCCGCGGACGGCGGTGCTATCCCCGAGCGCTCTGCCCGCCGTCCAGTACAAGTACCTGCCCAGTCATAAATGAAGATGCGTCACTCGCCAAGAAGAGTGCGCCCTGCGCGATCTCATCGGACCTGCCCCAGCGCCCCATCGGCACCTGGCTGAGCAACCCTTGCTCGACGGTGTCTTCTGCTCTCAAGAAATCGGTGAGATCAGTTTCAATCCACCCCGGTACTAGCGCGTTGACTCGCACCCCCTGAGTTGCGACTTCGATTGCCAGGCTCTGCGTGAGTGAGATCAGTGCGGCTTTGGCTGCACCGTAATGCGACATCAAAGGTGCGCCACGCAGCCCAGCAACTGAGGAAACATTAATGATTGAGGCATTACCGCTTTGAAGCAAGGCAGGGAGCGCAGCTTGAATCAAATGCACAATGGAATCGAGATTCAGCGCCATGGTTTTTTGCCAACCACTAAATTTCATCGACTGCAGAGCAACTGAAAAACTATTGCCACCAGCGTTATTAACCAAGATGTCGAGACCGCCAAGGCCACTTTCTGCTTGCTCAATGATTTTTGTGGCAGCACCCTCTGCTGTTACGTCGGTGGTGATGACAATGCACTTTCGTCCGAGCGCCAGAATCTC
>WLHM01000052.1 GCA_009702725.1 Actinomycetota bacterium
CGAGAAGTGCTGCAACCCCACCTTCAAGCGCCGCTACCCGGTCTTCAACAACGGCCGTGGTGGGGTTCATTAACCGCGTGTAGATGTTGCCGAGCTCTTTTAGCGCAAAGAGATTTGCCGCGTGGGTGGTGTCATTGAAGATGTACGAGGTGGTTTGGTAGATAGGCAATGCCCGGGAATTAGTTACAGCATCTGGTGACTGTCCTGCGTGGATCTGCTTGGTTTCAAAGGACCAACCGGTGCTCATGGGATTCCTTTCAAATTTGTCTGTGGGATTAGATTTTTAGTAAGCGGATAAAGCAAGTAACCACTCAACGGCGGACTATTGCTTTCTTTCTGCTAACGCGGCGCCCTTGGGCGAATTGGTCAGCGGGTGAACATTCGACAACAACACATCACAGGACCTCAATCCAAATCGTGGGGCCTTGCCTGGTGCAAGACCCGCGCTTGCCCAACAATCTGGGCCTGGTCTTCTCCGGGGCACCCCACCGCGGTTGGAGGGTTGTCGACCAGCTAGCCGGGACTTAACGCTGGCACTCTTGACCTGCCCGAACTGTAGCAAGTCACACCAGAGTGATCAAGCCCAGAGCCATAGGCCAGTGCCACCCGCGCAACTATCTAGTTATTTTCCCGTTCGGCACTGTTCCTCGGTTACCGCTGCCATCACCGCAGCCCATGTCGAAGGTGGTAATCCCGCGGCCAACCCTTGCGCTACCAGTTGGGCCAATGGGTACTCGGGGTCATCAACATGACCGCGGTCAAGAGCCACCAGCGCCCGCGCCCCGTCGCCGGCTAGCCACGCGCAAATCGAGGTGCAGGTAGCGATGGGGGCTACCAGTCCAGCCGGGGCGGCTCGTAGTGCGCTTGTTAGCACACTTAGGGCAGCGATCCGCTCATCTTTTTGCACCAGATGCCACAACAAGGTGTCGCGGACCCGAATGTCACCGAGGCAAAAGATTACTCTTGCCATATCCGAGTCACTGACCTCATCAGTAACGTCGGTGGCCAGCACGATCCTCAATATCGCCTCAATGCTCACCTCACGCCAGTGGGCAAGGGTCGCCGAAATCTCGGCCGAATCTTCCCTGTTAGTGCCAGTCGCGAGTTTTAAAATCACTCCATTTTGTTCTTCGATCAATTTTTCGATACGAACACCCGCGTCGATGTCTGCCGCAAATATCCGCTCGAGATCGGCGCGGCCCGGTAGTACCGCGACACCTTCAAGCGCAAATCTGGATTTCACCAACGAGGCTGTGTGCTCATCAAGTAATTGTCCCCGGCGTGATAATCGATCGTCGTTACGCAAATAGCTCCACCAGTGCTGTACCCACTCTGTTTTACCGGATTCAATTGACGTGCGGATTAGTAGAGCATCAACAACACCTACGTGAGCCCTCTGAATTGCGACCATCAAATTTGTGACTAAATTGGTGAAGGGCAGCGACTCACCCCGGAATTCGTCGCTGAATACACAGATGATCGCTTCATCGGCAAAGATATTTTGTGTGGTGATGGCAACCGCCTCGCAATACTCGTTAAGACTTACCGAGAAGTTGGCGCTCGGTAAGTCAACGCGTTGAGTAAGCCGGATCTGATCCGCGCTCAGCCAGACAATTACTAGGCTCTCGCTCGGCATAAATCCGAGCAGATAGGGGACGGCTGCTATCACGGCGTCCGGGCTACGCAGGCTCAAAATTGAGCCCTGGGTGGTGCGGTTAAGTGCGTTAGTTGTCATGGCGCCTACCGTGGGTGCTCCAAGGGTTGACCACCACCTGCAAATTACCGATTGGGGAGCAACAGCCAGCCAATTGGCGGTCTGTGGATAGCCGCCACCGCGCAAAACTGACAGGCTACTTCGGTGCCTCAAGTGGTAGCAGCTCCGGCCGTTTCGCCATGATCCCATCGCCCGAGGACTCCCCGCGCAGTCGCCGTGTCACCCACGGTGTCAAGTGTCCGTGGAACCAACGCGCGTGTTCAATAGCCCTGTGCAGCACCGGGGCGGGTTCGATCGCGGACGGTGTTCGCCAACTTGCATCAGCTATCCCCAAAGCTTGTAGGGCGCACTGCGCAGCCAGCCGATGCCCCTCTGGCGATAGGTGGAGCCGGTCGCTATCCCAGTACTCATCTTGGTCAAATGCGGCCACTCCCCAAAAATTGACCAGATAACAGTCGTATTCAGCTGCGATTGCCCGCATGGCACTGTTGTAGTCGGCCAGCCGGCCTCGAATCCGCCCCATGAGCATCGAGCGCCGGGCCGGATCACCAAAGGCATACAGCAGCACATCCGCGCCACTGGACCGCAGCGCCTTAACTCCATCCTCAACGGTGGTGGCCGTGTTATGGAGGTTGAAGTTGCGCCGAAGCGCATCGTTTACCCCCGCCGCGAAAGAAACTAAATCCGGCTGCATCGCCAATGCCAACGGCACCTGCTCATCGGTAACCTGCCTCGCCAGGCGACCTCGGATGGCCAAATTTGCGTAACTGAACTCCGGTACCCGGGTAGCAAGTACACCGGCGACTCGATCGGCCCATCCGATATGGCGACCGTCAGGGCCAACGTCATCAACAAGGCCTTCGGTGAAACTGTCACCGAGTGCCACGAAACTGCGCCAAGGCTTGGCCTGCTGCGAGATCACGCCACCGCCACCTTCGAGATCGTGTTGCGCCCTGCCCGAAATAAAAAGCCCGGCCGTCGAAGGCTTCCCCTCCCGCGACGACCGGACGACTCCAACCCTAGGAGATGGGTCGAACTGTGATCTACACCGACACGCCGTTCGAGCATTTTAGAGTCAGGTTTTACTATGCGGGTTTTGAGGCAGGATCAACCTTGGTGGTTGCAAATCTTTCCCCAGCTTTTCGGTACCACAACAAAAGGGCAATAATTCCGATCACGATCTGCGGCACAAACGAGGCCGCACGCCACACCAGATCAGCAGCCGTAGCGGCACCGGTCGCTACCCCGAATTTGGTCAATAAAGCGATCATCGCCGCATCAACGGTTCCGAGACCACCGGGAGTAATAGGAATCATCATTCCGAGTTGACTGATTGCGAAGGCAGCAAATGCCACCAAGATCGAGGTACCGGCGGTGTCCCAACCTTCGACGCCACGAAGTGCAAAGTAAAGGATCAAGAACTGCGCCATCGATACCGCGACTTGCGCAACTGTTATCGCAAGCCAGCGCTTCTTGAGCAATTCATACATGCTCGAGCGGAACTTGGTCACCGGAGCGACAAGGTCGAGGCCCTGCAGAGACTTGATCCGGCCAGAAAACGGCTTAATTATCTTGTTTCCTAACCTACCGACCCTTATTGCCAGGGGCTCTGAGCGCATGACCATGACGAAAATGACGATCACAGCGACCAGCACCGCAAGCCCTATCAGAGCTGTTAATACGTAACCACCACCATTTTGGCCAGCCAAAACCAAAGCACCAACGCCGAGGATTGGGAAGCCAAGGGTGACGAAGGAACTCCAAAGACCTACTGCGGTTATTGCCGCTGTCGATGCTGTTGCCGTGATAGCAAAAGAAGTCAACATTCCGTACTGCACCGCAAGCCCAACCGCGCCGCCGCCGGGCACCCCGTTACTAATCGCGAAGGCCGCCTGGTTCACCTGCTCAGAACGCCAGAACTTAAGTCCTGGAGCCGCGGCCATAAACGGAAACCCGTAAAAGATCAAATACCCAACCACACTAATGATGATGAGAGCCATTGAAAGCGCACCCATCGATTGCAAGGCCTCCCAAGCATCGGCGTAACTACCGATCTGCGGGATGACCTTCCAGAAAATTAAGATGATGAAGGCAAGGCCGATGATCCCAAGAATGACCGACTTTTTTTTATCGAGTTGAGCGGTGGGGGTTTTTGCCGCCGCAGCATCTTCAGGCATGTGAGTAGCCTGCCACATTTAGGGTCAGAGGGGGGTGCTTGACGGGCAGAAAAGGGCATTGGGCAGGATTCCCGGTATGCGCTTGGACCACATCTCATATGCCTGCACTTCAAGTGAACTTGCTGACGTTGTTCAGCGCATCTGTTCTGACCTAGGTGCCACATTCGTTGACGGTGGCCGCCACCCCTCATTTGGCACCCGCAACTTCATCCTCCCGCTGGCTGGGGGCACCTACATCGAAGTCGTTTCGGCGCTAGATCACCCAGCCGCCGCCAAGGCCCCATTTGGCCGCGCCGTACAAAGTCGAGCTGACGCTGGGGGTGGTTGGCTCGGGTGGGCGGTCGCGGTCGATGACATCTCACCGATCGAGCAAAGACTCGGACGTCAAGCAGGCCCCGGCCACCGCGTACGCCCAGATGGCACTGAGCTGCGCTGGAAGCAAATCGGCATCTTGGAGTTAATGGAAGACCCGCAACTTCCTTTCTTCGTCCAGTGGGAATGCACAGCAGCCGAGCACCCATCTGCTGCCGGTGGCCCGGTGACGATCGGTAAAGTCGAACTCGCCGGCGACCCAGAAATCATCGGCGCGTGGCTCGGCGAACCAACCTCTAGCCCCTTGGATGAAGTGGCCGTGGAGTGGCTAGATGCTGACGAAGCCGGCGTCCTCGCGGTATGGTTCAGAACTGTAAATGGCTTGGTTCGCATCGATTAATTGATCTAGGAGCCCACGTGCCAGCGAATGACGGCGTGCCCGACAACCTGAAAACAGCTGCCGGCATTATCTGGCGGGTTTTAGTGGTGCTTGCCGGACTAGCCGTACTAGTAACGATCATGGGTCGCGTGTTTCCGGTCGTCTTTGCCCTGTTCTTTGCGATGTTAGTAACCGCCTGGACCATGCCGGTAATGAACCTGCTCAGAAAATTTCTACCCAAACCCATCGCAATGGTCCTAGCCCTCCTGGCAATTGGGGCCGCGATTATCGTAATTATGGCTGTCGTGATTAGCTCCTCTATCCACGAAGGGCCAAAACTTGTGCTCGCCATCCAAAGTGGGTTCCAAGACATCGAAGGCTGGCTCAAGACCGGGCCACTTCAATACAGCGACACTCAGGTAGCAAACCTGCTAGACCAAGCTAAATCCGCCGGTACAACGGTCGCCAAGGGAGTGCTCGGTGATGCCCTATCTGCCCTCGGCTCCGTCGGGACTTTGATTATTGCCGCTTCGGTCTTTATTTTCGGCGTGCTGTTCTTCCTGCTCACGCCCGGGAAAATCTGGGACTGGATTATTTCCTGGATCCCCAAGAGCGCGCAGCGCAAAATAGATACTTCTGGTCGAATAGCTTGGGACTCGATTTCTGGCTACACCCGCGGTATCGTCATAGTGGCTTTTTGCGACGCCCTGCTGGTCTTTATTGGGCTTTTAATTCTTCAGGTGCCGCTGGCCCCGGCACTTGCCGCCGTGGTTTTCATCGGTGCTTTTATCCCAGTAATTGGCGCGCCAGTTGCGACCTTTTTCGCAGCAATCGTGGCGCTAGCTGAGCGGGGGCCAATTATTGCGCTTCTGGTTATCGTGCTGACAGTGATCGTGGGCTCCTTCGACGGTGACGTCCTACAACCACTGGTTATGGGTAAGGCCGTAAATCTGCACCCACTAGCGATAGTTATAGCCATTGCGGCTGGCAGCATCGCGCTCGGCATCGTTGGTGCGCTTATCGCGGTCCCGATTGCCGGAGCTATCTACGGGGTAGCAAAATACTTGACCAACCGAGATCCTGAGCACCCGTATCTACCGGCAGCAAGCCCACCTGCGCCGAGCTGAGTATTCGCAGCATTATTTCGCGGCTTTAGCTTGACGGAACCAACACTCAGCCGCATACGTCGTATCTGCAATTACCTCATCGGAAGGCCCGGAGATGAAGCCGAAGATAGCCAGACCAAGCAAGGCACTCCCGAGCGGGCTAATTGCGATTGGGCTCTTAGTCACCGGCCTCCTACTGGGCGCCTGCGGTTCCGGCAGCCCCACCGCCGCAGAGGTGGCACCCGGAATGGCTACCGGGGTCTCCACCGATGCACTTCCTGCTGAAGCGGCTGTCAGTGAGACCAAGATAAATTCTGATCCGATCAGTTCCCCGCAGGTTATCCGCTCCGCCTACGTCGATATTCGAGTCGCAGATGTCGCCGATGCCACCGCCCAGGTAGTTGCTGCAACGGCATCCAGAGCTGGAACGATAGATTCGCAAAACATCAACTCGGATGGCACATCAAGTTATGCAAATATCGTGGCGCGGGTGCCTGCAGATACCTTGGACGCCTTCGTGGCCGATCTGGGTGATCTCGGCACTGTTATCTCCGTGAGCATTAACGCCCAGGACGTCACCACCCAAGTCGTTGACCTAGACGCCCGCATCGGGGTACTGCAGACTTCCATTGACCGACTTAAATCCTTGCAAGCGCAAGCCACTAGCGTTACCGATTTAGTTGCGGTTGAGGCTGAATTAGCCAACCGTCAAGGTGAACTTGACTCCTTGACCGCCCAGCGCAGTTACCTTGGACAACAAGTTTCAATGTCAACCATTACCGTTTCCCTGTCGCCAATTACTGAACTAACTTCGAGTACTGCCCCTGGTTTCTTAGCCGGATTGCAAAATGGCTGGTCGGCCTTCTTGGCGCTAGTTGCATTCGTGATCACGAGCGCCGGCTTCTTAATTCCGTTCGTAATCATCGGCGCTGTTATTGTCGTCCCGGTCATCCTCGTAGTACTCAAACGAAAGAAGTAGAACTGCTTATCGCTAACGGGAGTCACTAGTTAGGTCGGTAATGACGGCTCGTCCTGACTCAAGGCGCGCGACCGGGACCCGAAACGGGCTAGTCGATACGTAGTCGAGCCCGGCATTGTGGAAGTAGTGAATTGACTCTGGGTCACCACCATGCTCCCCGCAGATCCCAAGTTTCAGGTCGGGGCGCGCTTGCCGGCCCTCACGAACCGCGATATCAACTAGGCGGCCGACCCCATCGGCGTCGAGGGTCTCAAAAGGTGAAATCGTTAATACACCCTTCTCCAGATAAGCCGCGAAGAATGCCGCCTCTACATCATCTCGGCTAAATCCCCAAGTGGTCTGCGTCAAGTCATTGGTGCCAAAGGAAAAGAAATCTGCCACCTCCGCGATCCGATGTGCCGTTAAGGCCGCACGTGGGAGTTCGATCATCGTCCCAATAGGCATTGTGATTACGCGGCCTGCCGAGGTGCTGACCTCAGCTAGCACCTGTTCGATTTCATCACGAATCAGGAGTAATTCACGCGCTGATCCAACAAGTGGCACCATAATCTCGGGCATGGGGTTTCCCCCCGCATCGATACGAGCAATTGTCGCCTCGGCTAGCGCCCGCACCTGTAGTGCGTATAGGCCAGGCACTACCAACCCCAAGCGGACACCACGCAACCCCAGCATCGGATTCGACTCATGGAGCCGATTAACCGCCATCAAAATACGGTCATCGGCCGCATGATCTTCGCCACGTTCCTGCGCTAGCGCGACACGCACCATCAATTCAGCGCGATCGGTTAGGAACTCATGTAGCGGCGGGTCTAGCAGGCGCACCGTAACTGGTAGGCCGTCCATTGCTTCTAAAATCTCGATAAAGTCCTGCCGCTGGAAGGGCATCAAGGCAGCAAGTGCGGTTTCGCGCTCAACACCTGTCTCGGCGAGGATGACGTGCTCAATTAACTCTCGGCGTTCGCCAAGAAACATATGCTCGGTGCGACACAAACCGATACCTTCAGCACCGAGAAATCTCGCTCTAATCGCGTCGTCAGGTGTGTCAGCATTGGCTCTCACTCGAA
>WLHM01000053.1 GCA_009702725.1 Actinomycetota bacterium
ACGGCCTGGCCGGCCCAGGTTCGGTCCCCCACGTCACCATCGTTGGCGATGATGCAGCGGCCTATGTTTCACAGACTTATCTTGACGATGTGCGCCTCGGGGTGCAGCGTGCGTACTGGTATTACTGGTACGCCCCGACCACCCTTCTTGGTATCAACATGATTGATGGTTCGGCCCCAGCAATCGGATACCAGAACACCTATAACTGGCTAGTTGGTGGCGATGTGAATTGCTCAACGGCCGCGGTGAACATTTGTTCTATCAATAAGGCCGGCGTAATATCGACGGTTGCCTGGGCCAGCACCGGCTCGGGTGCATTTACCGTGCCCGCAGGGGCTACCGTTCAGACCACAGCAGCAGGAGTCACGACCCCCGTGGTCGCCGGCTCCCCCGTAACGATTGGAATCATGCCAACATGGTTCGGCGCAGCAAGTTAGTCCTAGTTTCAACCCTTTTCACCGCATCAGCACTTGCGCTTAGCGCTTGCGGTGGGGCGGCTAACCCGACGCCAACTTCGGCTGCGCCGTCGGTGGCCCCATCGATCGCAGCAGATGCGGTGCAACCCACTCTGGTGGGTATGCACATTGAAGGTGTTGAAGCTGAAGCTTGGGCCTCGGCACCATTTGGGGCGCTTCGGCTTTGGGATAACGGCACCGCTTGGTCGCAGATCGAACTTGAAAAAGGCAAGTACAAGTGGGATAACCTTGAAGGCGCGCTGAACAATGCCGAGGCCAAAGGTATGACCGACATCATGCTGGTGCTCGGCACTACCCCCGAGTGGGCGGCCCGCGACTTCACCGACACGGTCTACCCGCCTTACCCCGGTGCCAACAGCGCGCCGAAGGATTTCGCCGATTGGGATAACTGGGTTACCGCGGTGGTATCGCGCTATAAGGGCCGCATCACCAGCTACGAGATCTGGAACGAGGCGAACCTTGCCGATTTCTTTAGCGGTACCCCCGAGGAAATGGCCGATCTCACCGCCCGCGCCTACAAAATCATTAAAGATATTGACCCCGAGGCCACCGTGGTGTCAGCCTCACCGGCACTTCGCCTGACTAAGGCCTTTGATAATTTTTACCCCGCTTACCTAAAAGCACTGGCGGCCAAGAATTGGCCGATTGACGTACTTGCTATCCATACGTACCCGACAGGTGAGGGCGACCCGGTTGCGCGCGGGCTTTTGATCGATATCGTCAAGAAAGCCATCACGGCGGCAGGCGCCCCGGCGGATATGCCGCTATGGGATACCGAGCTCAACTACGGGCTCGCCGGCCCAGGCCCGATCCCGAAGACCGAGATCACCGGGGCAAAAGCAGCTGGTTGGGTTGTTCGCACCTATATCGATGACCTGCGCTACGGGATAGCGCGTTCCTATTGGTACATCTGGTCTCTCGGGCCCATCCCGCTCCTAGGTGTTCAGGCTTTCACCGGCACCGATGCCGAGCAGGGCTTCTTTGCCCTAGAAAACTGGGTAGTCGGGTCCACCTTTGATGGTTGTGACGAGGCTGGTGGCGCCATCACCTGCAACTTCTCGCGCGACGGGCAAAAATCGGTGGTGGCTTGGGCACAGACTGGCGAGGTGCCTTACACCGCGCCCGCAGGCACCCAATTGGTCTGCGATCCACTGGCTAATTGCCAAGAGTCGGCCGCCGAAGCCGTCATCACGCTCACCGAGGTACCGGTCCGGATCTACCTGCAATAAGCCATAAGTCCCCCGAAAAGCCCCTGCACCCCATGGTGGAGGGGCTTTTCGCTGGTAACGTTGGGGCTCAGAGCGCAGGAAGGGGTGGTACGTGGAGATTGAAGAATCCCCGGCAACCGCTGCCCCGGCAACCGCTGCCCCGGCAACCGCTGCCCCGGCAACTCCGGCACGAATCGGCTGGTCCGAAGCCCATTCCCACCGCGATCGCCCCCACCTACGCCGTGACCCGCTGCGCGTCTATGCCATCCGGGTATTCATTTTGGATGTCTTAGCCGTGACCTTGGCTGGCATCACCGGCTTCATCCTGCGCTGGGCTATCCCATTTAATGTCGAGATCAATGATCCAACATATGTGTCGCTAGTTGTGATCGTGGTAATCGCGTGGGTTTTGGTTTTAGTACTTCGTGGTGCGTACGACACTCGAGTACTAGGTGTTGGCTCCGAAGAATTCAAACGCGTCGTCGCAGCTACCGCCACAGTTTTTGGCGCGGTTGCGATCGTGGTGTTCGCCTTCAAGATTGATCTATCCCGTGGGTTCGTCCTGATTACCTTCGTTACCGGTTTAGCCTTGCTGTTGATCGTGCGTTGGGCGCTGCGCTCTTGGCTGCGGCACGAACGTAGGTACGGGCACTTCCTACATCGCACGATTGTTATTGGAGCCGAACCCCAGAAGTCCGAAATCGTCGACATGCTCGATCGCGACCCGGTCGCGGGCTTCACAGTGGTTGACGTTATTGATGAGCCGCCGGCCGATGTTGATAGCGCCGGACTTGATAGATGGCTTGATGAAGTCATGACCCGCATCGCACTCGAGGACGCCGATACCGTTGCGGTTGCTGGCTCCCCGGCCCTTGGCCATCAAGTTGTTCAGCGTTTATCGTGGCGGCTCGAAGGCCCACGTGTTGATCTCCTGGTTGCACCTGCGGTCGGCGACGTCGCCGGCCCGCGGGTGACAATGCGTATGGCTGCCGATCTTCCGTTGCTGCATCTTGATGAGCCGCATCTGACCGGCCCAAAGCGCGCAATCAAACGCGGCCTCGACATCCTTGCGGGAGTTTTATTCTTCTTGATCTTCTTGCCGTTCATGATCGTTGCTGGCATCGGCACGAAGTTGAGCAGCCGCGGCCCGATGTTCTACTTCCAAGAACGTATTGGGCGCGGTGGTGGGGTAATCACTGTTGCGAAATTCCGAACCATGCGTGTTGGTGCTGATCAAGAGCGCGAAGCTGTTATTGGCGCACCCGATGCCTCCATCGTTGATCGTTACAAGCAAGATCCGCGAATTACGTCATTCGGGCGGGTGCTGCGCCGCTGGTCGATCGATGAAATGCCGCAGATCTTCAATGTCATCGGCGGCACCATGTCACTTGTTGGCCCCAGGCCGGTACTCGTTTCCGAATTGCCCCTCTTTGCCGACGCCGACCATCGCCGCCACCTGACAAAACCGGGCCTGACAGGCCTCTGGCAGGTCTCCGGACGCAAGCAGGTGGAGTGGGATGAGCGCATGCGCATGGATCTTGACTATGTAGAGCACTGGTCACCGGCCCTGGATTTGGTCATTGTGGCCAAAACCATCAAAGTCGTCCTGATCGGTCACGGCGCTTACTAGCGGCCGCGGCCTTTCTATACTCATCTAGTGTCACGCCCAAGGCCTTTTGTCCTGCTCGGCCTGGCTTTCGTGGTACTCGCGGGCGGGTTCGTGCTGTGGCTCCAAATCGGCCTGATGTCGTCTTTAGTCTCTGTGGCCTTGGGCGCTCGTAATTTCCAAACCGGTCTTACCGGGGCGGTTGATCAACTTACGGCCGGCGACTATGAAGCAGCGTTGGCGAATTTTGACGAAGTGCAGTCCGCGGCTGATCTGGTGCGCGCCTCAACCGGTGGGCCACAAGTCCAATTGGTCGGCTCAATCCCGGGCTTCGCGACGGCGGTTGATAACTGGCGAGTTTTAGCAGTTGCCGCGAGTGACATAACCACCAGCACCGGAGAGCTACTCAGTATTTTTGGTGACCTCTCGGGTAAGAGCGGTGAAGTGAAGATCTTCAGCGATGGGGCGATTGACATCGAGTTGCTTAAACAGTTACCTCCACGAGTTGCCGCGGTTAACACCAGCATCAATGACAGTGTTGCTCAATTGAAGTTGGTGAACACGAGCGGCCCGGCTGCCGGGTTTCTGGCCACGGTGCAAGCGAAAGCCTTAAAGGAAGCGAAACCAGTTCAGCGGGCGGTTAGTGCACTTGTTGATCTGGCACCACTTCTCCCCGATGCACTCGGGGCGAATACGCCAAAGCGATATCTGATTGCAATCGGCAATCAAGCCGAGATGCGGGCATCAGGTGGTGCGCCGCTCACCTTGGTATTGGTGGAGTTCGATGATGGCCGCATTTCGATCCCTATTAAGGGGCAGACCAGTACGCAGTTGTATCCACCACTGAATGCACCAGTGCAATGGTGGGGGCCGGCTGGTAATCCATTTTTCCCAACGAATCCGCGTAATGCCCCGATGGTCGTTGCCAACACGCATCCGTCGCTCCTTTATTCGGCGCGCGAGATGTCCGGTGCGTGGATCGGCGGTGACTATCCGGAGGTTGACGGTGTAATCACCCTTGACCTCAGTTCTATTGCGGCGGTGTTAAATGCCATCGGGCCAATTGCATCACCGACATACGGTGAGGTCACCGGTGACCGACTAGGTCAGTTGCTACTAGTTGAAGCTTATGAAAAATTCGGGGTGGCCGAATTCACCGCGCGCCAAGAAGCCAACCAACAATTACTTGACGAGTTGCTATCGCGGTTACTCTCGGGTGAGAATTTAGTGTCGGTATCGAAAGCAATCGCAAGTACCGCCCCAGGCCGACACTTCCAGGTCTGGATGCGCGATACCCGGTTTGAGAACTTCATTTTGGAAAGCGGCGCCGGTGGCTCAGTGCGTGACCCCGGGGTCGGCGATTGGTCTGCGGTTTACACGCAAAACGGAAACCAGAGCAAGGTTGACGTGTTCCAGCAACGAAATGTTTTGGTTTCAGCCCAGATGAAAACTGACGGATCTGCTCACGTCACACAACTAATGACGGTCACCAATGCCACCCCGGCGGAGCGCCCGGAGGGCCCCCCTGAGCGCATTGGGTACGAGACCAGTTGGCTAAAAGCCGCGTACTTGCTCTACGTGCCAAATGCCGCAACTAACTACAGCTCTTACTACCCGCAGGGTTTTACCGTTCGGTCCTTTAAGGATCACCAGCAATATGGTCGAGGGTTCGCCGATGATGGATTTGGGCAAAAGTTAGTCCGAGTGGTGGGATGGACGGCCCCGGGTGCCAAGGCGGAGGTTTCTGTCTCATATGACTTGCCCGCTGGGACTTTCACTGCCCCCGACGGCAGCCTTGTATACACCTTGCAGGCCGAGCCGCAATCGATTTGGAATGACGCGACGCTAACCGTGCGTGTCACACCGCCCACAGGGTGGCGGGCGGTTGATGATCTGGGAATGATGATTGACGCCGACGGCGTCGCTGAACTCAGCGCGGTGCTAAGTGGCCAGGTCAGCGTCGCCATCGCCATGAAGCCGGCCAGCTGATGGATGAGCACCCCATGAACAAGACCGTCAGTCGGCAAAATGTCATCTTTGCCATTGTGGCCGTGGTATCGGTTCTGCTGCTTTGGCTACTTCCACCGGTGGGGTTCATTGCCTGCTGCGTGCTGCTGATTGTGTTACCGCCGTGGGGTCGCACTATTACTGAACGGGCGCTGATTTCAATCGTCGTGCTACTTGGCCTCGTGGCGCTGATATTTCCGCGCGCCGGGGCAACTGCGATCACGGCAATGTCAGCGCACCTGGGTCTGGCACTAGCGGTACTAGCAGTTGCGGCTGCACGATTCATCCCGCGCCTTGCGCGACCAATACCGAAACCAACGGTTAGTGATGCCCTGATCGGCATCATGCTGGTGGGTACCAGTTGGTGGTTGATGAGCGCCTATGTTGGTCGCAGCCTGTACGGCATCGTAAGTGGCCTGTTCTTTAGCGGCTGGGATAACCAGGGGCACTTCACGACATTTGCGAACACTTATGTAATCGGTAGCACAACCTGGCCAACAATTGATGGCTCGGTGGCCTGGAACCAGTGGTACCCAGCCCTCCACACCACCATGTGGTCGCTGGCCCAACTTGGATCACAAACCGGTGCCGAGCTACTTGATCGCACGAGTTTGCTATGGCCTTATGTGCAGTGGTCATCGATTTCATTCGCACTTTGTTTAGCGGCACTGGCGTGGGTCGCCGGTGATTTAGCCGGGCGCCTTGGCCCATTGGTCAACCCGCGCAGTGGTTTCATCAAGCGGTGGGCCGCGCCAATCGCGATCGTGGTGTTCGCGACTTTCGCACTACTTGGTAGCCCGACCGGACTCTTTAATAGCGGTTTCACCAACTTCATGATGGGCGTCACGGTTGTGGTAGTGACCGCTTATCTATCTGCCCGCGATTGGCATTCGGCGCGGGGTTTGGGCTGGTTCTTGATTCCGCTCGGTGCCCTTGCGGCAATTGGCCTCTGGACACCACTGGTACTTGGCTTGATTCCGTCGGGGCTCATCGTTGCTCTGGCGCTTTGGCGGGTGCGCAAATGGTTGGCGCCGGTCTGGGTTATCGCCGCGGGCGGATTCGTTGGTATTACTGCCTGGTTGCAAACCCAGGCGGTGATTAACTCTGATCCGGGCACGAGCGCCGGCGGGCTCTTAGCCGATCTTGGCGCCATTGGTGTTGGCATGAGCGCATTTAATATCGGAGCGGCACTAGCGGCTCCATTAGTGGTTATTGGTTTAGCAATTCTTCTCCTGCGCGGTCGCCGGGCGCCGTTAGCACTGGCGACCGCGGGCCCGGTGCTTGGATTTACCGTCTTTGCAGTTATTGCGATGTCCGGGGCCGACGCGGGTGAGCTGTCCCGACTGGTGAGTTATTACGTACTCAAGTCGCTCAATGCGATGCTGTTAGCGGTCGCGCCACTGATTGCCGCGATGGCAGCCGTCGCCGTATGCGTGTTATTGGTGGCCGTCAGCAAGACGACGAAGGGGGCGGCCAAGCCAAGAGCGGCTCGCATCAACGTCATCATCGGCGGAGCGATCGCCTTGGTAATTGGTGTCACGATGTTTGGCTACGTCGGCACCACGACCCGAGATTTCACTGGTGGGTTTACTTCCGCACCCGGCGTTGCTGCGGCAAATGCCCGAAGTGCGGGCGTCGAGAACGATTTGATTGGTGAATCAATAATTAGCGCGCAGCAGGCAGCGCTTCCTTACCCGGATAAAACCACCATGTTGTGGGATGGCTCGGGCACGTTGCCGAATCTGTGGGTGTCTACCCTGCACGGGGTGATGTCGAAGAAGCAGAACACTTTCTACGCGAACTTGCCGCCGTTCCCCTATGGCGAGAAGACGCTGGGCCACCTGACATTGGCACTCAATCTTGATCCGAGTCTGAACCTCGTGGTGTTGTGGTTCCGGGGGGTTTCTGGTGTTATGGTCGAAGAGCTCAAGATCGACCAGCCAGATCGCGTGACCACCGTCAAGGTGCCAATGCGTTCTTCCCCACTGTGCGAGGAGTGTTCGCTCTGATTCGTCGACCTACGTCAGCGGTGCTGGCGTTAATTCTTTTGGCCTCCGCCGGCGCTGCCGCGGCGCCGACTTCTGCTGCCCCGAATGCAACTACGCGGCCGTCAGTGCTGCCGCGTATTGACCAGGCACCGGCGCTACCCGCCATTGCCGGAGTTTCAAGTAGCGGAAACGGCAAACCCACTACGCCACGCTCGGTGCCAGCGGCCGCCGCATTGGGTACCGGGGCGTTCACCATCTACAGCGGCGTTGGCACCCCGCTTGCCCGCACTTCGGTCAATTTTCCAGCTGCCGGTGGCACGCCACTGCTCGCCGATTGGGATGGTGATGGCTTAGCGACTCCGGGTCGCTATGAGGCCGGTCAATGGTTTAGCTCGTCGACCATCTTGGGTAGCGCGGGCTGGGAGGCC
>WLHM01000054.1 GCA_009702725.1 Actinomycetota bacterium
AGTTAATCCGCGATGAGGGGCCCAGGGCCGTCAAGTCACAGGTCATGGGCGAAGAACTCCGCGTATCGAGCAAAAGCCGCGATGACCTACAAGCGGTGCAGACCTTAGTTAAAGAAGCCGAACTCGATTTTGCAGTGCAGTTCGTCAACTACCGCTGAACGCAAGGCGCACTTAAGGCTTAGATTGCCAGGACTCGAGTTCATTGATCCCCTGAATTAGCCCACCCGGGCTACCCGCTGCGTAATCAAATTCGCTATGCCATTCCAGTGCATCAAATGGGCAAACATCAACGCAAATACCGCAGTACATACATAGCCCAAAATCGATGGTGAAGGTATCAAGGACACTGACAGTTCGCGGCCGGCGAGCGCCCGGTTCGGTTACTTCTTCATCATGGCTCTCCAGCTCAATGCACCAGGCTGGGCACTCGCGTACGCAGATCATGCACGAGGTGCATGCCGATGCGGTGAGAGCGATGACACCGTGCGCCTGCGCTGGGATCCCACTCGGGTTTGTCATAGCTGAAGCCAATCTTCGACCACTCCGATGGGCTGCTGCTTGCGATGCGATGGCTGACCCGGCCACGGCTTCAGCATTCTTGCGGCGAGCACCGTTGACTTAAGCATGGGTGGCGCACCAAGTAGTGAGCGCCGTAGCAGCGGGCGGTCATCTACTAACCCCACGAAATAAATCCCAAACATTTCAGCAGTTTCGCGCTCATGCCAAACCGCACCCAGGTAGATGCTGGCAAGGCTGGTGACTTCGCCTAACTTTGGGTCAATCATGGTTGCTAACAATTGTGACTGCTTGTTCTCGGGGTTCACAACTCGGGCAATAACTTCTAGCTGGCTATCACGTTCATAAGCCGTCAGAAAATCAAAGAAATAAAAACCTCGCGCTAGCAACTCACGAAATTCATCGGCCCAAAGTGCCGTATCAATATTGCGCATTAGTTGACCGGGATTTCGTCGCGTAATTGACGCAGACCCGCGATTAGTGCCTCGGGCCGCGGCGGGCAACCGGGGATATATACCGAAACCGGCACCAGTTGATCCACCCCCTTTGTGACACTCGGGGCGTCCCAATATGGACCACCGGTATTGGCACAGGCCCCGAACGAGACCGCCGCTTTGGGTTCGGGGAGTTGCTCCCACGCGCGCAACACTGCTGGTGCCAGTGCATCGGTGACCGTGCCCGAGATGAGCAAGATCGTGGCGCCGTGGCCTGGGCTCTGCACGGTTGCACTGTCGACTAGCAGCCCGGTGGTAATCGCCGAACCCACCTCGAGGGAGCAGCAAGCCAGCCCGATATCAAGGATCTGGACTCGCAGGCTGGGATCAGCGGCCACCACGTAGGTGCGCGGGCTTGCGGGCTGGTAGCCGGGAGGGGACGGGTTCACAAGGACGAGAGTATTGCCGGAGAGCCGAGAAGTGACAAATACCTCCTATCGAATCCTCGCCCATGACTGCGCCGGGGCAACAATCACGGCACAATGGGGTTCACCATTCGGGCCGCTGGACTCGGGAGAAGCCACGTGAGCAAGCAGGTTGTCCAACTCAACAGGGTCGTAATTCGCTTTGCTGGTGACTCCGGTGATGGCATGCAATTGACCGGTGACCGGTTCACCTCCGAAACCGCCGGAATGGGCAACGACCTTTCGACCCTCCCTGACTTCCCCGCTGAGATTCGCGCACCTGCCGGAACTTTGCCGGGCGTCTCGGCCTTCCAGTTGCACTTCGCTGACCACGACATCATGACACCTGGTGACTCCCCCAATGTGCTGGTGGCGATGAACCCGGCGGCACTGAAAGCCAATCTTCATGACGTGCCGCGCGGTGCGGACATCATTGTCAACACCGATGAATTCACCAAGCGCAATTTAGTTAAAGTCGGATACGAAACCAATCCCATCGAAGACGGTTCACTCGACCAGTTCAAAGTGCACCCAATTGCGCTGACTTCGATGACGGTCGAAGCCCTGAAAGAATTCGAAATTTCCAAGAAGGAGGCCGAACGGGCAAAAAATATGTTTGCCCTAGGCCTACTTTGCTGGCTCTATCACCGGCCCACCGAAGGTACCGTCGAATTTTTGAAAGCTAAATTCGGTAAGAATCCAGAAATCATGAAGGCAAATCTGCGGGCTTTTGAGGCTGGCTGGTCGTACGGCGAGACCACCGAAGAGTTCTCGGTTCAATACGAGATCAACCCAGCGCCGATGAAGGCCGGCACCTATCGAAATATGTCCGGGAATTTAGCACTTGCCTACGGCTTGATCGCCGCCTCGAAGTTATCCGGCCTAAATTTGTTCCTTGGCTCCTACCCGATCACACCTGCCTCTGACATCTTGCATGAGTTGAGTAGGCATAAGCGCTTTGGTGTAATGACTTTTCAAGCTGAAGACGAAATTGCCGGAGTTGGTGCCGCAATTGGCGCCTCATATGGCGGGGCGCTCGGTGTTACCACTACATCCGGCCCAGGCGTCGCCTTGAAGTCTGAGGCAATCGGGCTTGCCGTCTCACTCGAGTTACCGCTACTTGTAGTTGATGTGCAACGCGGTGGCCCGTCAACGGGGCTGCCAACAAAAACTGAGCAGTCCGATCTCCTGCAGGCCATGTTTGGGCGCAATGGCGAAGCTCCGGTGCCCATTGTCGCCCCGCAATCTCCGTCTGACTGCTTCTTCGCAGCAATCGAAGCCGCAAGAATCGCCATCACCTACCGCACGCCGGTGTTCTTGCTTTCAGATGGCTATCTCGCAAATGGATCTGAGCCTTGGTGCGTACCCGACGTCAGCCTGCTGGCCAAGATCGATCCCAACTTCGCCACCGAACTCAACCATGAAGCCGCTGATGGCACCATGGAGTTTTGGCCGTATCTTCGTGATCCCGAAACCCTTGCCCGCCCCTGGGCGATACCCGGGACCGCGGGCCTCGAGCACCGAATTGGTGGTATCGAGAAAGCCGACGGAGCCGGCACCATCTCATACGACGCAGACAATCACGACAAAATGGTTCGGTTGCGCCAAGCAAAAGTGGATGCCATTGCGCGCACTATCCCCGAACTCGTGGTCGACGACCCTGACGGGGATGCCCGCGTCTTGATTATGGGCTGGGGGTCTACCTACGGTCCAATTGGTGCCGCTTGCCGTTTGGTGCGCGCTGAGGGCAAGTCGGTGGCCCAAATTCATTTGCGCCATGTCAACCCTTTCCCGTCGAATCTTGAGACGATCCTCAAGAGCTACGACAGAGTAATCTTGCCCGAAATGAATCTAGGCCAACTTTCGATGCTCCTTCGCGCCAAGTATCTAGTCGACATCATCGGTTACAACCAAGTAAGAGGCATGCCATTTAAGTCAGATGAACTAGCAACCGTGATTAATGACGTACTCGAGAGCATGTGAGGAAGACATGACAACTGATGCATTCCCAGCCCTGTCGTTAGTCCCGAAAGCTGAGGCGCTACAGACGGCCAAGGATTTCAAGTCAGACCAAGAAGTGCGTTGGTGCCCAGGATGTGGTGACTACGCGATCTTGTCGACAGTACAAAGCTTCCTGCCTGATCTTGGATTAAAGCGCGAGAATATTGTCTTCGTTTCCGGTATCGGTTGCTCTTCACGTTTCCCCTACTACCTCGATACCTTCGGCCTGCATTCGATCCACGGACGAGCTCCGGCGATTGCCACGGGGCTCGCAACTTCACGTCCCGACCTTTCGGTTTGGGTAATCACCGGTGACGGAGATGCCCTGAGCATCGGTGGTAATCATTTGATTCACGCATTGCGCCGCAATGTAAACCTCAAAATCTTGTTATTCAATAACCGGATTTACGGCTTAACTAAAGGTCAGTACTCCCCCACCTCCGAGCGCGGCAAGATCACCAAGTCATCTCCGCAGGGCTCACTTGACTACTCCTTTAATCCAGTCTCATTGGCACTTGGCGCCGAGGCTACTTTCGTTGCACGCACCATTGACTCTGACCGCAAGCACCTAACCGAAGTGCTAACCGCGGCAGCGGGCCACGAAGGCACTGCGCTCGTCGAGATTTACCAAAATTGCAATATCTTCAATGACAATGCATGGGAACCCCTCAAGGACACCGATACCCGCGATGACCTAATGATGCGTTTAGTGCACGGTGAACCAATCCGCTTCGGCAAAGAGCAAGAAAAGGGTGTCATGCGCAAGGCCGATGGTCACCTTGAGGTAGTCGAGGTTGCCAAGGTTGGTCTTGACAACATCATCAGCCACGATGCCCACGCAAAGGACCCAGGCCTGGCGTTCGCGCTTTCACGCCTTTCTAACCCGCGCACTTTGGAGAACACTCCCATTGGGGTTTTCCGCGACATCACCCGTCCGTCTTATGACCGGCTGATGCGCGAGCAGATTGCCGAAGTGACCGAATCCCAAGGCTCTGGTGACCTGCAGACATTACTCTTCGGCAATGACACCTGGGCTGTGTCCTGAGTCATCAAGACGAACACCGAAGAGCCACACAGGGTCTGCTATTTGGCGTTGCAGCATATGGTCTTTGGGGTATGTTCCCGCTCTACTTCGCGCTACTTGATTCGGTCTCGCCTTTTGAAATTGTCGCGCATCGAGTCATCTGGTCACTGGTACTCCTCTGCATCATAATCACGGCTACGCGGGGCTGGCTAAAAATGTTTGAAGCCCTGCGTGACCGAAAGTCGGTGGGCTTGTTAGCAATTGCCTCAGTGGTGCTGAGTATCAACTGGCTGGTTTACGTCTACTCCGTTTCCATTAACGAAGTTGTTCAAGCCTCCCTCGGCTACTTTATTAACCCATTAGTATCTGTCGCGCTAGGCGTAATACTGCTTGGTGAACGGCTCCGCAAAGTTCAATGGTTTGCGGTGGGGCTGGCGATACTCGCGGTTTTGGTGCTGACTGTTTCTTATGGAGCCATACCCTGGATCAGCCTGATTCTTGCCCTCTCATTCGCCTGCTACGGCCTAATTAAGAAGTTTGTCGGATACGGCGCTGTCGAGAGTTTGACCATCGAAACCGCGGTACTGAGCCCGGTTGCGATTATCTTTCTGGTCACTTTGGAGAGTTCATTAGCCGCAGCATTCGTCGAAGATGGTCTTTCAATCAGCCTGATGCTGCTACTCCTCGGCCCGATTACGGCGATCCCGCTCCTCGCATTCGGGGCGGCGGCAACGCGCCTGCCACTCTCAATGTTGGGATTACTGCAGTACATCACACCGATACTTATTTTCACCTTCGGTGTCACAATATTTCACGATTCCATGTCGACTTCGCGCTGGATCGGATTTGTTATCGTCTGGATCGCACTCATTGTGTTCTCGGTCGATGCGGTACGCCAGGTGAAAAAGGCCGGAAACGACCGGCGCAGTGTGATCGCCCAGTCGCTCGAGGTCACCGAACCCGACTAGTTCTGTTACTTAACCGGTACGAGTAACCACGTAATCGCAAAGTGTCTCTAGGGCCGTTTTGGGCGCACCCGCCGGTAAGGGTGCTAGCACCGCACGCGCTTCATCCGCCCATCTGCCTGCTTCGACCCGGGCTTCGTCAAGGGCACGGTGGCCGCGCAATAAAGCTAGAGCTTCAGCATGCTCGGTATCGTCGGGTAGTGGGCGCTGCAATAATTCACGTAGTCGCCCATCAGCTGGATCATTTCCTCCTAGCGCGATCAAAGTCGCCAGAGTCGGCACCCCCTCACGCAGGTCAATGCCTGGGGTCTTCCCCGATTGCGCCGAGTCAGAAGTGATGTCGACGATGTCATCGGCAAGTTGGAAAGCTACTCCGATTAGCTCACCGAATCGGGTCAATACCTCAGTCACATCGGGGCTCGCGCCGGACATCATGGCACCGTACCGGCAACTCGTCGCTATCAACGACCCGGTTTTGTCAGCCAAGACCGCAAGGTGATGCTTAACCGGATCCATCCCATCGGCTGGGCCCACCGATTCCAGAATCTGGCCGGTACACAGGCGCTCGAACGTTTCAGCTTGAATGCGAACGGCGTCTGGGCCAAGGTTTGCAAGAATCCCAGAAGATCGGGCGAACAGAAAGTCGCCCGTCAAGATCGCCACCGAGTTACCCCAACGTGCATTAGCGGTTTCAGCACCTCGGCGCACCTCGGCTTCGTCCATCACATCATCGTGGTACAAAGTCGCAACATGGGTAAGTTCAACAGCAACCGCGGCGGCAATCACCGCCTCGGCCGCCGGATTACCAAAATGCGCTGACAGCAGTACCAGCAAGGGGCGAAAACGCTTACCTCCGGCATCAACTAGATGCCTTGATACTGTCGTGACAAACGGGTAGTCACTACGCACTGCTTGATCCAGCGCCGCTTCAACCCGAGCCAACCCCTGTGCAAGATCATTTTCGAGGGTCGGGTCAGGCGAAAAGCGGTCCAGAGTGGGTAGCAACATGAGGCAAAGGTACTACCGAATGAACAGGCCAGCATTGCTGACCAATTCGAGGACGGGTTGGGGCAAGATACCCAGTACCAGGGTGACAGTAGCCCCGGCTGCAAGTGCAATCGTCGTGAAAGCTGACGGCACCACCACTGAGGCGGTCTGCGGACCGGGCTCTGTGAAGAACATCACGACGATCACCCGAACATAGAAGAATGCAGCGATTGCTGAGGCCACTACACCCACAATGACCAACCAGGTGTCGCCGCTGGCGATGGCGGCCGCGAAAACGCTGAACTTTCCGATAAACCCACTGGTAAGTGGGATGCCCGCAAGTCCGAGCATGAACAACGCGAAAACAGCGCCGACTAGTGGGGAGCGGCGCCCCAACCCAGCCCATTTTGACAAGTTGGTCGCCTCACCTGATTCGTCACGAACCAACGAGATAATTGCGAAAGCGCCGATAGTGGTGAAACCGTATGCGATCAAATAGAACATGGAACCGGCTAGGCCTGCGGGGCTTGCCGCGATTACACCAACTAAAATAAAACCGGCTTGCGCAATAGATGAGTATGCAAGCATGCGCTTAATGTCGCTCTGGCTTATCGCGATGATCGACCCGACCAACATCGTCAAGATGGCGATGATCCACATCATCGGAACCCAGTCCCAACGCATCCCGCCAAATGCGACGTAAAGCACGCGCATTAGTGCACCGAAAGCTGCGATCTTGACAGTGGCCGCCATGAATCCAGTAACGGCCGTCGGGGCACCCTGATAAACGTCCGGGGTCCATTGGTGAAATGGCACCGCGGCGACCTTGAAGAGCAGCCCAACCAAGATCAAAGCCATGCCGATCAGGGCCAACGAGGTCTGCCCGGATTTCGCGGTTAACACACTCGCGATCACCGGCAACTGCGTTGATGCCGCAAAACCGTAAACCAGCGCCACCCCATAGATAAAGAAAGCGGAGGAAAAGGCACCGAGTAAGAAGTACTTGAGCGCCGCCTCCTGCGAGAGCAATCGTCGTCGTCGAGCCATGCCAGCAAGCAGGTACAGCGGCAATGACATCACTTCTAGGGCCACGAACATCACCAATAGGTCATTGGCTGAGACAAATAAAATCATGCCCGAAACCGCGAACAAGAACAGTGGCCACACTTCGGTCTGCAGGTACCCACGCGCCGTGAATTGCTTTTCATCCTCAGAACCAGGTAGTGCAGAAGCACGCGCAGCAAAAACATCGCCGCTTGGATCCAGGGATCGCTCAGCCATCAGTAGCGCACCTAAGATTGCGAGCACCAATA
>WLHM01000055.1 GCA_009702725.1 Actinomycetota bacterium
GCCTTTGGAGTACCCGGGCCAAGGCGCTCACCTCGACCTGCCGCCGGGACAAGCGCAGCGGTGCGCCCCACCTAAATCACCACCAGCTAAGAAGCTAGGACCTCGTCGAGGATCGCCTCGGCATTGTCCTCATTGGTTTTCTCGGCAAGGGCAAGTTCACTCACCAGGATCTGCCGGGCTTTGGCCAGCATGCGCTTCTCGCCAGCGGACAAGCCACGCTCGCGTTCACGGCGCCAAAGATCGCGGACCACCTCGGCCACCTTGATGACATCACCCGAGGCGAGTTTTTCAAGATTTGCCTTATAGCGCCGTGACCAGTTAGTCGGCTCTTCGGTATACGGCTGGCGCAGAACGTTAAATACGCGTTCTAGGCCCTCGGCGTTTACGACATCTCGGACACCGACTAAATCAACGTTGTCGGAGGGCACGCGAACGGTCAAATCACCCTGAGCCACCCGCAAAACCAGGTACTCACGGTCTTCGCCCTTTATCGTCCGGATCTCAACAGCCTCAATGAGTGCCGCCCCGTGATGTGGATAGACGACGGTGTCACCGACGCTGAACGCCATAGAAAAAGCCCCTCTCGAAGGGGCTAAGAATACCACGCGCGCGACCGGTCGATTTCCTCCGCTACCCTCCTGCCTGTGAACCCTTCTTTGCGCCTGAAGCGCAACACCCGCCATGCCTTGGTCTTAGCGACGATCGCAATCGCCCTCTCAGGCACCTTAAGCGGGTGCTACAGCGGGTTTAAGGCAAATACCAATGAGCAGAGCCTCACCAACTCCGGTGATGGCACCCAGGCTCAGATCGGGCAGATTCGTATCGAGAATGCCACGTTGGTTCTTGGCCCCGATGGCTCCAGCACGGCGACCCTTCTGACCACCTTGGTCAATCAAGGTGACACCGCTGACTCACTTATTGGCCTAGAGATCAACAAACTGCCGGTTTATGTCACACCCGGGGGTGGCGAACTTGCCGCCGGGGCAGCCGTTTCCTTTGGGTTCAACAGTTCGGTTTGGATCAATTCGTATGAATTCACGGCACCGGTCAGCACCTACGTTCCCGTGAAAATCCAATTCCGCGACGCCGGCATCGTGACGATAAACGTACTAACCGTGCCACCGGTTGGCATCTACCAAGGAATAGCGCCTAACCCCGCGACTTTGCCACCGGCTAGCTAGTTCTCCATCTTGTAGCCAAGGCCACGAACAGTTAGTAAGTGCACCGGGTTGGCTGGATCTTCCTCAATCTTGGCCCGAAGTCTCTTCACATGGACGTCTAGCGTCTTAGTGTCGCCGACGTAGTCGTGGCCCCACACCCGGTCAATCAACTGCGACCGGGTTATCACTCGGCCACTGTTACGGACCAAAACTTCAAGGAGGTCAAACTCTTTCAGGGGCATTGCGACAGTCTCGCCGCGCACGCTGACAATGTGACGGTCGATATCCAATCGCACGGGCCCGACCTCGACCACAAGTGGGAGCATCTCTTCAAAGTCACCTTGGCGACGCAGGACCGCGCGAACCCGGGCAAGTAGCTCACGCGAAGAGAATGGTTTGGTCACATAGTCATCGGCGCCAAGCTCGAGCCCGACAACTTTATCGACTTCACCATCCTTTGCGGTAACCATAATTATCGGCACCACTGACTTGGTACGTATTTGTCGGCACACTTCGGTGCCTGAAATTCCAGGAAGCATTAGATCCAGCAGGATCAGATCGGCGCCATTCTTATCAAACTCTTCTAATGCCTTGTGCCCATCACCTGCTACCGCTACCTCGTAGCCTTCGCGGCGCAGCATGAAGGAAAGCGCCTCCGAGAAGGACTCCTCATCTTCTACTACCAATATCCGAGTCACGAACTCACCTCTTCTTCGGGAATCGCCACAGTGTTCCAGGCGAAATCATCCGTCGATCCAGATTGTTGAACAATATACGCCGGCAATCTCAGAGTGAAGCTCGAGCCGACGCCGACTTCGGACCACACGGTGCATTCGCCGCCATGGTTTTGGCAGACGTGCTTTACGATCGCCAGCCCAAGGCCCGTACCGCCGGTTACGCGCGAGCGGGCCGGGTCGACGCGGTAGAACCGCTCGAACACTCGGTCAAGCTCATGTGAGGGAATCCCTATCCCTTGATCCTTGACGATGATCTCGATTAGACCTCCGACGACTCGCGTATCAACCGCGACTTTCGTCGAATTTGGCGAATACGCAATCGCATTAGCCAGCAGGTTTCGAACCGCTGTCTGGATTTGGCTGAGATCACCGTAAACAGCGCCATCGCTATTTATGGATTCGATGAACTCAATTTCACTATTGGCAGCTACGGTGCGGACCTCATCGATCGCACGATTGACAATCTCATCGACGTTGATCACCTGGGCGTGAGTGAGTGGATCATCTCCCTGCAATCGGGAGAGGTCGATAACGTCCTGAATTAAGTTCCCGAGACGACCGGCCTCAATTTGCATGCGCTCGGCAAAATGACGTACCTGCGCGGCGTCATCACTCGCCGCTAGCACCGCTTCGGCCAAGAGGGCAAGCGCTCCAACGGGTGTCTTCAACTCATGGCTAACGTTGGCCACGAAGTCTCGACGCACCGCATCAACTTTGCGTTCTTCGGCCAAGTCATCAATTAGCACGAGCAGCGCACCGGTGCCAAGGGCCGCCACCCGTACTCGCAACTCGAGTAGTTCACGACCAAGTGGTGGCCGACGCACTCGCATTTCTTGCTCACGCGGAGTGTTGTCTTCCATCACACGTTCAATCAGGTGCGAGATATCAGGGATCGTGACCAAATTTCGACTAACCAGGCCAAGTGCCATGCTGCGGGAACTAGCTCGGAGCACCGTGCCATCGGGGGCCACCACAATCGATGCGGATGGGAGCACACTAAGTACCCGCACGACCTCCTCGGGCACGCCCATTAGCGCATCGCGCTGGGATGCCGTCGCTAGGCGCGGGGTACCCGCTGCCGGAGCCACACGTTGACCTGCCACCCTCGCAGGATAGGCCGAAATCGCCCAAGAAACGAATAAGGCGGCCGCCGGTCGTCGTTAGTTCGCGCAGCATTAACCTCGGGCGCGAAGTATTAACCTTTTCGTCGCCTGTAGTTCACCATTGCGACGTAAATCCAAGCGACCCCTTACGCTGGGTGTCCGGACACGCCGGGCGCCGCCGCGGTCTAGGAGGGATAGTGATGTCAACCGCCAACCCAGGCCCTCTGACGCTGGTCAATAACGACCTCGTGGCCATCACAACTCTGGTTGGTTCGGCCATGAACCTAGCCACCCAATCGCTGCTCGACGCGGATCTTTCATTGGCCGAGAAAGTAATCCAAGCGGACGCCAACATCGACACCCTGTGCAGCGCTGTAGAGGATCGATGCCTAGAGCTACTGGAAGATAAGCGGTCTACGGGCAGTGAGTTGCGCTCGATTATCGGTGCTCTGCGAATTGCCGCCTCACTTGAGCGCATGGGCGATCTCGCCGAACACGTGGCCAAGCAAGCAAGAATGCGTTACCCAAATGCAGCCGTACCCCAAGACCTCCGTGAAACCTTCGCGATCATGGGTGGTGTAGCCGAAGCCATTGTTTCTAAATCCGGCGCAGTAATCGCCACAAAAGACGTTTCCTTGGCAAGTGAGATCGCGATCCACGATGCTGAAATGGACTTTCGTCACCGTGAACTCTTTACCATTGTGCTGTCACCCTCCTGGGCGCACGGTGTAGAAGCGGCGATCGATGTCACTCTGCTGTCTAGGTATTACGAGCGGTACGCCGACCATGCCGTTTCAGTGACCCGACGCGTGATAAACGTCGTAACCGGCGAACCTTACGTCGCTGTAGACATCACTTCATAACAACTTCTCGCCCCTGGCCGAAGGGAGATACTGCACATGCAACACCGTATGCAAACCCCGCGACGCATTGCAGTGCTCTCCATTCACACTTCGCCACTTGATCAACCCGGCACCGGCGACGCAGGCGGCATGAATGTCTACGTTGTTGAGACCGCGCGCCGACTTGCTGAAAACGGTGTTGATGTTGAAATTTTCACGCGTGCTACCTCCTCAGACCTAGCACCGGTAATCGACTTTCTGCCGGGTGTGAAAGTCCGCCACATCACTGCCGGCCCCTACGAGGGACTACTCAAGCAAGATCTACCAGCCCAATTATGCGCGGTTTCAGCCGGTGTAATGCGTGTTGAGGCGGCCCACCCCGAAGGTTGGTTCGATTTGATTCACTCGCACTATTGGCTATCAGGGCAAGTCGGCTGGCTAGCCGCAGACAGGTGGAATGTGCCACTAGTGCATTCAATGCACACGATGGCGAAGGTAAAGAATGCCGAACTAGCCGAAGGCGATACTCCCGAACCTACAATGCGGGTAATCGGAGAGGAACAAGTCATAGCCGCCGCCGATCGCCTTGTGGCCAATACGATTGACGAAGCGGATCAACTGATTACTTTGTACGGAGCAGACCCACGTCGCGTAGATGTTGTACACCCTGGCGTCGATCTCGATGTTTTCACCCCGGGCGACAAAATGCACGCACGTACCCGATTCGGCTTGCGACAAGACCAGGTCGTCCTCTTGTTCGTGGGCCGCATTCAGCCACTTAAAGCCCCAGACATTTTGATCAAGGCGGTAGCCCATCTCGTACAGGCTGACCCGGCGCTTCGCGATCGGTTAGTTATAACGATTTGCGGCGGTCCATCGGGAAGCGGGCTTGACCAGCCCACCGCCCTTACCGATCTCGCTAATGAATTGGGTGTCACCGACCTAATCCGATTTGAGCCGCCAGGTGACCGGCAAACCCTCGCCGACTGGTATCGCGCCGCTGATATTGCCGTAGTCCCGTCATACTCCGAGTCCTTCGGCCTAGTCGCAGTCGAAGCGCAAGCCTGCGCGACTCCGGTTGTGGCGTCAAGTGTCGGAGGCCTTCGCACCGCCGTGGCCGACGGCGTGAGTGGAGTGCTGATCGACAGCCATGATCCCGCTCAGTACTCGCAGGCGATTGGCGCCTTGATAAACAACCCGGAACGCTTACGTGAACTTTCAGCCGGCGCCCGAATGCACGCATCAACTTTTGGATGGAACGCAACCACCACCGGATTAATGGCTACTTATGGTGCAGCGCTAGCCGACCGGCAATCTTCCGCGCAACTTACCGCACTACCCGGATAAGAATCATGAGCGAATTATGACAACCAGCGATTCCATCACTTTCATTCGTCAATATCTTAAATCGTGCGAACTTACCTATGAGGAATCTGGTCAAGACACATTTGTGATCACTTTGCCAGGGGAACAAAAACTACAGACCAATATGTCCTTGACGGTTGGCACCCACGCCATAACCATAAATGCATTTGTATCCCGCAACCCTGAAGAAAATCACGAGGGCGTTTATCGGTGGCTACTCGAACGCAATAGGCGCATGTATGCCGTCGCCTTTGCCATCGACCACCTCGGGGACATCTACTTAACGGGCCGGATACCCCTTAATTCCATTACCTCGGCTGAACTCGACCGAGTGCTGGGCTCGGTCCTCGAGTATTCGGACGGCGCATTCAACACCATCCTCGAGTTAGGGTTTGCCGCTTCCATTAAACGCGAGTGGGCCTGGCGAATCTCTCGTGGTGAGTCCACCGCCAATCTTGCGGCCTTCGCTCACTTAACCGAAGTCGATCAGGCGCGCAGCCCAAAATAGCTATCCGGCAGGATGTACCCATGAGCAATGCGCCCTACACCCTCATCCTGCTACGCCACGGCGAGAGCGTCTGGAACGCCGATAACTTATTCACGGGGTGGGTCGATGTGGATCTAACCGATAAGGGGCGGGCTGAGGCGACACGTGGTGGTGAGTTACTAGCAGCAGCAGGTATTTTTCCCGATATTGTCCACACTTCAGTTTTGCAGCGCGCCATCAAGACTTCGCAGCTTGCCCTCGATGCATGCGATCGGCTTTGGATACCAGTGGTCCGAAATTGGCGTTTGAATGAGCGCCACTACGGAGCCCTGCAGGGTAAGAACAAGAAGGAAACCCTCGAGCAATATGGCGAAGAGCAATTCATGTTGTGGCGGCGCTCATACGACGTCCCGCCACCGCCGATCGACCCACATGACGAATGGGCCCAAACCGGTGATGCGCGTTACTCTGCGCTACCTCCGGAGGCGCTACCTGCCACCGAGTGTTTGGCCGATGTGGTTGAGCGCTTGATGCCCTACTGGCAGGATGTCATCGTCGCCGAACATCTTCGCGCCGGCATGACAGTAATGGTAGCCGCGCACGGTAATTCACTTCGCGCCATGGTAAAGCACCTTGACGGAATTTCAGACCACGACATCGCCGCACTCAACATCCCCACCGGCATCCCACTTGTGTACCGACTTGATGAAGAGCTAAAGCCAATCGTGCCCGGTGGCCAGTACCTCGACCCCGACGCCGCTATTACCGCCGCCGCGGCAGTTGCAGCTCAGGGCAAGAAATAATGTCCCTTCGAAAAATTTGAGTATCTTCACCGGCTAAATTCACCGGCTGTTCTGAACTGCCGGATTTAATATGCCGTCTCGGGCGAACTAGCGCCTGGTGATATCGATTATTCGCGGCCGAATATCGAAAAGATAAATCAAGGCGATGACGATGCCGGCTATACCAAAGATTGTCAGGGTTAGCTGTGGCAGAACACCGGTGAGTGCCGCTAAGCCGGTGAGAATCACCCATAGCACTTTGGTCTGGCGCCCAACCGCGGCAAATGCATCGGGGCGCCGGCGCAGGCAATCAACAAAAGCAAAAGCTTTCACCCCAAAGGTAATCACCCATAGCGCAAGCATTACTAGGTCCTGCACGGCACCGAACATAGGAGAACGTTATTACAGGGCGGCAAAATGAAGGATGGGCCCGTACCAAATGGCTCGGGCCCATCCTTTACTGAATCTACTTCGCTTAGATACCAACTACCTCGCGCAGCAAAGTTACGCCGTGATTTACCGAATTGCGTACGTCAGTGGTCGTGGTCTCGACCCGCGTGCGAGCACTTGTTGCCATCGAGCTGAAATTCAGGTTTAAGACATCAACCTTTGGGAGCTCGAACTTTGGGAGATCAAACTTGGGAAGATCAAATGGCAGGCTCGCCATCGCCGAGTTAGCGGCCTTGAATGTGGTTGCCTTCGCGGCTCCGGCAGCCTTCGTGGTCGTGGCCTTAGCGGCAGCAGCTACCTTCATGGCCGGTGCGTAGTCCTTACTTGTCATGATTCCTCATCCTCTCGTGGTGTTACTTGCGCCTGGTTCTCAGACTGAAAAGCGGCGTAAATCTGCAACAGCGTCGCTCGCTGCCGCTCGGTGAGGGTGGAGTCCGAGGCGATGGAAGTGGTGACAACCTCATCCCCCTCACGCTGCGCCAAAATGCCCGCCCGTACGTACAAGGTCTCCGCGGAAATTCGCAGTCCCTGTGCGATCCGGCTAAGGATCTCGGCGCTGGGTTTGCGTAGGCCTCGTTCGACTTGACTGAGGTAGGGATTGGAGACTTCAGCGGCCTTCGCCAACTGGCGCACTGACATCTGCGCCTGATCGCGCTGCTCGCGGATGAATCCGCCGATCCCACTCACATCGATTCTCGCCATAAGTGCAGTATGCACCCAAAGTGCTTGCATTTGCAAACGCAGGTGCTAACGGGGGCTAGCGC
>WLHM01000056.1 GCA_009702725.1 Actinomycetota bacterium
CACGTCGAATTGCCGCAGAAATTTGTTTATCATCATATGGTCCGACGAAGGTGAGCACCGGAAGTCGCTCTTCTGGCGGAGTTTGTATCACCGACATTTCTCGGATCCCTGTTACTGCCATTTCGAGGGTCCGCGGGATCGGTGTCGCTGACATAGCCAGCACATCCACGTTTGTCCGCAGCGCCTTCAGGTGCTCCTTGTGTTCCACGCCGAATCGCTGTTCTTCGTCAAGAATCACCAAACCCAGATCCTTGAAGCGCACATTCGCGGTCAACATGCGGTGGGTGCCGATCACCACGTCGACGGTGCCATCACCCAAACCTGCCACCACCTCGCGGGCTTCTTTGTCGGTGTTGAAACGCGAGAGCCCGGCAACCTTTAGCGGGAATGGGGCGTAGCGCTCAGCGAATGTCGAAAGATGCTGTTGCACCAGCAAAGTAGTCGGGACCAAAACGGCGACCTGTTTACCATCTTGGACCGCCTTAAACGCAGCCCGCACCGCGATCTCAGTTTTACCGTAACCCACGTCACCGCAAATCAGCCGATCCATCGGAATTTCGCGCTGCATATCAACTTTGACTTCGTCAATACACGAGAGTTGGTCTGGAGTCTCGACATATGCGAAGGCATCCTCAAGCTCGCGCTGCCAAGGCGTATCCGGCCCAAATGCATGGCCCTTGGTGGCTTGACGCGCAGCGTAGAGCTTGATCAACTCACCAGCGATCTGCTTAACCGCCTTACGGGCACGCCCCTTCGACTTCTCCCAATCTGCGCCGCCCAGGCGGTGCACACTTGGTGATTCGCCCCCTATGTAGCGGGTAACCAAATCAAGTTGGTCGGTCGGCACATAGAGCCGGTCTGCCGGCTGCCCCCGCTTACTAGGCGCGTACTCGACCACCAAGTACTCACGTGCTGCACCACCAACTTCGCGCTTTGCCATCTCAACGTAGCGGCCAACCCCGTGCTGCTCGTGAACAACAAAATCCCCTTTGGCGAGGGTTAGCGGATCAATCGTGCGTCGCCGGCTCGATGGCAGTCGTCGCATATCTTTGGTCGACGACCGCTGCCCCACGATGTCGGTCTCGGTCAGCACCGCTAGTTCACACCCAGCGAGGATGAATCCATGCGCCATACTCGCCGTCGTCACACTCACCACGCCAGCCTGCGGCTCATCGTTTAACGAGTCAACCAAGCGAGCCGGGATATCCTCGCCCGACAAGGTTTCGACAAATCGCTCGGCAGAACCGTGGCCCTCACTCGCTAGCACCACCCGCCAACTCGCCTTCGCCCACTTGGCAAGGTCAGTGAAAGCTAAACCTGCATCACCGCGATACGAGTTCGCGGCGGTGGCCCCGAAGTCAATAACTTCATCATCGCGCGCATCCAATAGCTCGACATCACTTGCCAGCGGGGTGATCAAGACCCGAGGCATGGAGCGGGCATCGGTCAAGTCCAAAATTTCAGCAACGGATAAATATGACGCCCCCGCTAGGTCTATCGGCGTTTGGTTCCCTACCGCGGCGTTGTGCCATGAAGCAGCCAAAAACTCAGCCGCGGTGCGCTCCAGATCATGGGCTCGAGTGCGAAGGCGCTCTGGCTCGATCAGCACCAAAGTTGACGATGGATCGATGAGTTCGGGTAGCGAGACCATGCCGTCGACCAACACTGGGATAAGAGTCTCCATGCCTTCAACATGTAACCCCTCGGCTATTCGAGCGGCTACATCCGCGATTTCAGGTGCCGAGGACGCAAGTAACCTGGCCCGCTCGCGCACTTTGGCTGTAAGCAGCAACTCACGCACCGGTGGCGCGAATAATCCGTGGTGGGCAAGCTCAAGGGACCTTTGGTCAGCAACCGAAAAAGTTCGAATCTCTTCAACCACATCCCCCCAGAATTCAACCCGCAGTGGGTGCTCATCAGGTGGGGGGAAGACGTCGAGGATCCCACCTCGAACCGCAAACTGCCCGCGCCGTTCAACTAAGTCATTTCGCTCATAGCCGAGCTCAACCAATCGCTCCACTAAACCAATGAGGTCAACACTCATCCCGTGAGTTATCCGCACCGGTTCAACATCGCCAAGACCGGCGGCCATCGGTTGCAACACTGCACGTACCGACGCAATCAAAACATCAATCGGCGGAATTAATGGATCCGCAGCATCTGCATGTGCTAGCCGGCGCAAGATAGCAACGCGACGCCCGACGGTGTCCAAAGATGGTGATAGGCGCTCATGGGGCAAGGTCTCCCAGGAGGGAAATACCGCGACCTCGCGCTCCGGCACCAGGGCGCGCAGCACTTCAGCTAAATCATCGGCCTCGCGACCGGTGGCAGTAACCACTAACAGTCGTCGCCCCGCTCCGATGGGAGCCGGCGCACAAAGCTGAGCCAAGAGCACCGGCGCCAATGCGGTGGGCGCAACGGCTGTTGCCACCCGTGATTCGGCAAGTCGAATAAACGCCGGTTGAGTAGCGACCGCCTTCAGGAGACCAGTAAGGCTCACAGGTGCGACGCCTCAGCAAGGCACTCGCGCAGTAACTCCGCTAACTGTGGATGCGCAACGGTGAGGTCGGTTACGTAAGGGGGCAGGTGATTGAAAGTCACCGGTGAGCCGTCAATATGGCTGGCGATATAGCCATAGTGCGCAGCCACCCCGTACGGAGCTGCGACATCCCACTCATAGAAGCCGGTGTCGTGCACATAAGCCTCAGCTCGGCCGCACAACATTTCATTGACTTTCGCACCCACGGATCCGACATCTACGATTTCAACCCCGTGCTCACTTAAACCAGCCGCCGCCAATTTCTCACCAAGGAGTTCAACTGCCTTAGGCAAAGTGGCTGGTGGACGGGAGCGCGACGCCACTATTCGAATAGGACGATTAACTGGTAAATCCGCAGGGACACCCACCTCGTCTAGCACCGAACGAGACATCCCCTGCGCCGGGAGGTCAACCGTGCAAGCTGCCAGGGACATCGTTGCCGGCAGCCATAGCGCGATTTGGACAGCGAAGTCTGGGCGCCCTTGGCCATACTCCCAAGTTCCGTCAAGTGGGTCAACTATCCAAACCCTTTCGGCAGAAAGCCGTCGAGCATCATCTGCACCTTCTTCGCTCAGCAAAGCATCATTTGGTCGGTGCTCAGCCAATAGTTCAGCGATTAATTCATGTGCGGTGCGATCGCCTGATTTTCGTAATTCATTGGCCCGATCTTTGTCCGCTGGGCCGAGTTCTCCAAATGCCGAGCGCAAGTTAAGTAGCGCCTGCCCAGCCTGCGCCGCAATGGCTCGAGATAGTTCAGCATCACTGAGCTTGTGCATCTAACCCGCCTCACCATCACCGTTGAAAATATTTTGGGTGCGCTCTAGCCCGTCGAAAACTAAAGAATCGACAGCATCTGCCCCTCGGGCCACCATCACCCCAGCTTCGGCACGCTGCGCAGAAGCAAATGGTTTGAGGACAAAGTCAGCTGGATCCTGCGCCCCAGCTGGGCGACCGATCCCAAGTCGCACCCGAAAATACTCACCGGACCCCAACGCCTTACGGATACTTTTCAAACCATTGTGGCCGTTATCGCCGCCACCAAACTTCGCCCGAATACTGCCGAAGGCAATATCAAGCTCATCATGGAGCACGATCAAATTATCTTCAGCAACGTCATAGAACTGCATCAAAGCTTTCACTGGCCCACCCGACTCGTTCATGAACGACAGTGGCTGTGTGAGCACCGCATTTACCGAATTACCGGGAAACCCAAGGCGACCCTCCAGCACTAGGGCGTTGGCGCGTTTGTGCTTCGCCAACCGCCCGCCCATTCGAACCGCAAGTTCGGCCACCGCGAGGTACCCGACGTTGTGGCGGGTCGCCGCGTAGTCCGGACCAGGGTTACCCAGGCCCACAATGAGCCAGGTCATGGGATGTCCGTTTCAGTAAGTGAACTACTCGGCAGCCGAATCAGCCGCAGCGGGTGGTGCTGATGCAGCAGCTACAGCTGCTCCAGCGGCAGCGGCAGCGTCATCAACCTCGGCTTGTGCGGTGTTGACTTCGGAGTAAGCCTCGGCCTGCGCGCGGACGTCAGCAACAGCGTGCAGTGCGGCTGCCATTGGGTCTTCACCGCGAGCGATGGCATCTTGCATCGCTGCTGCGACCGTGCCTGGGTCAATGCCGGCTTCAACCGCGGCTGCCTCAGCAACCTTCATGGCATCAGCCATATCACCACGGGTCGCGGCTTCGAGCTTGGAGATGATCACGAGGTCAAGGTGCTCAAGTACCCGCTTGACCGGATCGCGCTGCACATCGCGGGGCTTAGTGATGACGGTCGAGCCTTCGAAGGAGACCGCGAGCACCACCCGTGGCTTGCGCAGCGCGAGGTTGAGCTCGTGCTCAGGCAAGGTGATGTGGAGAACTTCGGAACCGCTGCCGTAGATAACAGCGGGAATCCGGCCTTCGCGGCGGAGTTTGCGGGCTGCGCCCTTACCGAATTCGGAGCGGGCTTCAGCGGTGATGGCTACCTGTGACAACGTACTTCTCCTTAGTGAAAGTCACCTCGGTGAAGCGCGTTTGGCGCCGACCGCGTCGATCACGGTGACCAGCAAGCTGGCACACCCTCGCCGAGGAGTGACGAAAGTCTAGCCCGGGCCCAATTTCTGAACCTAACGCCCCCGCCAGGTGGCTATCGAGGTGGCTATCTAGGTAGCTACCTCGGTAACTACCTAGGTGGCTCAGTGTGAAGAGTTGACCGCTGAGGTATCGGTATCTTCGAACATGCTGGTGACCGAACCATCGGTGAAAACCTCGTTGATGGCTTTGGCCAAAATCGGGGCGATCGACAGCACCGTGAGCTTGGGGAATCGGTGATCTTCGGCAATCGGCAAAGTGTCAGTGACGATCACCTCGGAGATCCGCGAGTTTTGGAGCCGCTCGGCTGCCGGTTCACTCAAGATGCCGTGGGTGGCAGCCACGATGACATCAGCCGCACCATTGTCGAATAGCGTCTCGGCCGCTTTCACGATGGTGCCACCGGTGTCGATCATGTCGTCGACGACGACACAAACCCGACCCTCAACATCACCGACAACTTCAAGTACCCGGACCTGATTTGGCACGTCGGGGTCGCGCCTCTTATGGATGATCGCTAAGGGTGCCCCGAGCACGTCGGTCCAGCGCTCAGCAACCCGCACCCGGCCGGCATCGGGTGAGATCACCGTGATCTTGGCTCGCTCAACTTTGCTCTCGACATGAGAGGCGAGTAGCGGGAGCGCAAACAGGTGGTCAACCGGACCATCGAAGAAACCTTGAATCTGTGAAGTGTGTAGGTCAACTGTCATCAAACGGTCAGCGCCGGCAGCCTTGAACAAATCCGCCATCAACCTAGCCGAGATGGGCTCGCGTCCGCGATGCTTCTTATCTTGGCGCGCGTAGCCGTAGAACGGCATGACCACTGTTATGCGTTTTGCTGATGCCCGCTTCAATGCATCAACCATGATCAGTTGCTCCATGATCCATTGGTTAATTGGCGTCGTGTGGCTTTGCAGAACGAAAGCGTCGCAACCGCGCACCGACTCCTGGAATCTTACAAAGATCTCGCCATTGGCGAAATCAAATGCTGTTGTCTTGGATAGCGGGATGCCAAGGTTATGGGCAACTTGATTCGCCAATTCGGGGTGTGACCTACCGGCAAGCAGCACTATTCGCTTCTTGTTGGCCACCACGAGTTCGGTCACTTATCCTCCTGTGCGTGAGTTACCGGTTGACTTACTTGACTTGCTGCTTGTGCTGATGAGGTGCCCGGCCTGCGCCGAAGCACCCACCCGAGGATATTGCGCTGCCGCGAGCGCCCCACACCAATTGCCCCTGGCGGCACATCTTCGGTAATTACCGACCCGGCGGCGGTGTAGGCGCCGTCGCCGATGGTTACCGGAGCGATGAGCATGGTGTCGCTGCCCACCCGAACATGGTCGCCAATAACGGTGTGGTGTTTTTCGACTCCGTCATAGTTCACGAAGACAGTTGCCGCTCCGATATTGCTGCCCGTGCCGATCTGCGCATCACCCACATATGACAGGTGCGGCACCTTGGAGGAATCGCCCACCGTTGAGTTCTTGATCTCAACGAAAGCACCAGCCTTGGTGTCGGCACCGAGCACGGTGCCGGGGCGCAGGTAGGTGAACGGCCCGACATTGCTACGGGCACCAATAACGGCTAACTCCGCCCACGTGTGGGTCACGGTGGCATCTTCGGCAATTTCACATGAGACCAAAGTGGTGCCCGGGCCAATCTGGGCGCCCGTTGCAATTGAAGTCGGGCCGCGCAAAGTCGTGTTCGGCAAAATCATGACATCAGGTTCAATATCAACGTCAACATCGATCCAGGTGGTTGCCGGATCGGCAATAGTTACTCCATCGCGCATCCATCGAGTGTTTATCCGATCTCGCATGGTGGCTGCGGCGCTCGCAAGTTGCACGCGGTCGTTGACCCCCATGATCTCGGACGAATCAAGACACATCGAAGCGGCGACCGCTGCTGAATCACTTCGCAGCAGGCTTACGACATCGGGGAGATACTGCTCACCTTGAGCATTATCAGAAGTTAAGCGGCCTAACACTCCACGCAATTTAGCTAGATCAAAGGCGTACATCCCCGAATTGATTTCATCAACCACGAGCTCATCAGCGGTTGCATCTTTTTGCTCCACAACGCGCTGCACCCCACCGGCGGCATCGCGAATAATCCGACCATAGCCGTATGGGTCATCAAGGTGGGTGGTGAGAACTGTCGCAGCGGCCTTTGCTTCATTATGCGCAACAATCAACTGCACCAAGGTGCTACCCGACAGCAATGGGGTATCACCGGTCAACACCACTAACGGTGCATCACTCAAGATCGCCCCCCGGCCGTCAAGGTCTTCTAGGGCAACGCGAACCGCATGCCCGGTGCCAAGCTGCTCAGCCTGCACCACGATCAAAGCCCAAGGCGCGATCTCAGCAATATGTTCGATGACCTGCTCGCGCCCGTGACCAACAACCACTACCAAGTGCTCGGGCTCCAAAGTGGCCGCGGCCTCGATCACATGGCCAAGCAGTGATCTTCCCGCGATGTTATGCAGCACTTTCGGGGTCGAAGAACGCATCCGGGTGCCCTCACCCGCGGCAAGGATCACCACTGCTGAAGGCCGGTTCATCTGCACTCAACCACCTTCGCTCACATGCGGGCACACGTGCGAATTGTGCTTGGGGTCAAGCACTGCACTGCGCCTGCGAATTACCGGGGAAGGTGGCCTAACTCTATCGACCCGGCGGCCGGTCAAATCGGCTGGACTCGGCCGTGGCACCGGTGCCCGGAATTTTGCTGAGTGCGCACGTTTTTGTCGTGAAAACCGCCAAATCGGAGTATTTCACGACAAAAACGTGCGCATTCAGCTGAAATGAGCTCCCGGGGGTGGGCCAAATGCGGGGGCCCCGGAAGTTGGAAAGC
>WLHM01000057.1 GCA_009702725.1 Actinomycetota bacterium
GAGCAAGTGCACTTGATGACAGGGCAAGACGCACCGGTGCCGCAGATGCGGATGGCGCTAGATGCAGCCTGAGCAGAACGCCCTGAGATGACCGTGGTTTGGGGAATCGCAGCTTGGCTTTCATTCGCGGGGTTTGGTATCGCCCTGTCGGTAATTGACATTCGAGAGCATCGATTGCCGAATAAGTTGTTGGCGATCGCGGCTATCGTGGGTTTTGCCGCGGTGGCGGCAAGTGCTTTCAGCTCCGGCGAATTTGGTGGGCTATTGCGCGCGGTGATCGGGTCTTTGGTGATATTTGGCGCCCTTTTAGTGGTGGCGGTAATTGCTCCGAGAGGATTAGGAATGGGAGACGTCAAACTTGGTGCGCTTACCGGGCTCTATTTGGGCTGGTTGGGCTGGTCCTGGCTTTTTTGGGGTACCTTCATCGGATTTTGTCTGGGTGCGGTGTGGGCGGTGGCGCTGATCATACTTAAACGAGCCCAAAGTTCCACCCCGATTGCCTTTGGTCCTTTCCTGATCCTCGGTGTCGTGGTTAGCGCCCTGCTCGCTATCTGAAAGGATGGTCACATGGTGCGATGGCTCACGGCAGGTGAATCCCATGGACCAGCCCTCGTCGCAATCATCGAAGGGCTACCCGCCGGGATTTTGGTTACCACCGCCGATATAGATATTGACTTGGCTAGGCGTCGGCTAGGGGCTGGGCGCGGGGCGCGGATGAAATTCGAACGCGATGAAATGCGCTTCGTGGGCGGCGTACGCCACGGGGAGTCAATGGGTGGCCCAATCGCAATCGAAGTTGGTAACAGTGAGTGGGCTAAATGGGAAACCGTGATGGCCCCTGACCCAGTTGACGAAGAGGTACTAGCGCAATTGGCCCGCAATGCGCCACTTACTCGGCCAAGGCCTGGGCACGCTGATCTTGTTGGAATGCAGAAGTATGGATTCGATGACGCCCGACCGGTTCTTGAGCGCGCTAGTGCCCGTGAGACGGCGGCGCGGGTCGCGCTGGGTGGTGTGGCTCGATTGTTCCTGCGCCAGGTCGCTGACATCGAAGTCTTGAGCCACGTCGTTCGAATCGGTTCGGTTGAGGTTGCCAATGGGGTAGTGCCGTCGATGTCTGATGGAAGCCGAATTGACGACAGCCCCGTGCGTTGTGTTGACGATGTTCAAGCGGCCGCGATGGTCGAGGAAATCGCCAATGCGCACCGCGATGGCGACACTTTGGGTGGTGTAGTCGAGGTAGTTGCCTTTAACCTGCCACCCGGCCTGGGCAGCCATGTGCATTGGGATCGTCGGCTGGATTCAAAATTGGCCGGCGCGCTCATGGGCATTCAGGCCATAAAAGGAGTAGAGGTTGGAGATGGTTTCGGGCTCGCCGCTGTTCGCGGATCGCAGGCCCAAGATGAAATCGTCAATGAGGATGATCGACTTGTGCGAACCTCAGGTAAGTCAGGAGGCACCGAAGGTGGGATGTCGACCGGTGAAATACTTCGGGTGCGTGCAGCGATGAAACCGATTTCCACGATCCCTAAGGCGTTGCGCACCGTCGATGTTGTAACTGGTGAGGCGGCTCCGGCCATCAATCAGCGCTCAGATGTCTGTGCTGTGCCGGCCGCTGGGATTGTGGCCGAGGCAATGGTGCTGCTTGTGCTGGCCGATGCCATGCTCGAGAAGTTCGGGGGCGATAGCGTTGGTGAAACTAAGCGCAACTATGAATCCTATCTAGCAAATTTACAGATCCGATGACTTCTAGTGCAGCGCCAGCGACAAAGCCTGTGCTCGTGCTGGTTGGAGCGCCGGGTGCTGGAAAGTCAAGTATTGGTCGTCGGGTAGCTAATAGGCTTAACGTTTCATTCGTCGATACTGATCAACTAATTGAAAATTCCGCCGGCATGAGTGTGTCGGACATCTTCGTGACTCTTGGCGAGGCGGAGTTTCGTCGGATTGAGCAGGAGACCGTCGCAACTGCTTTGCGCGAGCAAATTGGGGTCGTAGCACTGGGGGGCGGTGCGGTGATGAACGAAGGCACTGGCGCTTTGCTCGGCCAGCAATGCGTTGTTTGGCTCCGGGTGAATGTCTCGGACGCGGTTAACCGTGTGGGCATGAATACTGCTCGCCCCCTACTTCTTGGGAATGTGCGCGGGCAATTGAAGTCGCTCATGGATGAACGCACGCCTGCTTATGAAGCCGTCAGTACCTACGTTGTTGACACATCAGGTAAATCTTTAAAGGTGGTGGCCGATGAGGTTGCGGCGCTCGTTGGAGGCCATGAAAGTGACTGATTCAATTTGCATTACCGTGCGGGCGGAGCACTCCTACGAAGTTCATATCGGTTCCGGGTGCATCGCCACACTGCCTTCCATGCTGACCGGCGCCGGCCGATTGGCGATTATCTATCAGCGCCCGGTTTTAGAGTGGGTTGAACTTATTCGCGCCCAATTCGTTTATCAAGGCGCGCTGGTGGTGTTAATTGAGGTACCAGAGGGCGAGGCGGCGAAATCAGCAGCCGTGCTCGAGGAGTGCTGGCAAAAGCTAGGGGAGTTGGGGTTTACTAGAAACGATGCCGTGATCGCAGTGGGTGGGGGAGCAGTCACCGACTTAGCGGGCTTCGTCGCTGCAACTTGGTTACGTGGTATTCGAAATGTGAATGTCCCAACAACATTGCTTGGGATGGTCGATGCCGCCGTAGGCGGTAAGACGGGGATCAACAGCGCAGCGGGCAAAAACCTCGTTGGCGCTTTCCATAGCCCAGTTGGAGTCATCTGTGATCTCGACACCTTAATGACCTTGCCGAGGCCGGACTTAGTTGCTGGTATGGCTGAAGTCGCGAAAATTGGGCTGACATCTGACCCCACTATTTTGGCTGACTTACGCCGTGATGTGACGACCTGCTGCGATCCAAGTAGTTCGTTAATGGCTGATCTCATTCGGCGCGCAGTCCAGGTGAAAGCCGATGTCGTGGGGGGTGACTTCAAAGAGCTTTCGTCAAGTGCTTCGCAACCGGCGCTTGGTCGCGAAGTGCTTAACTACGGACATACATTTGGACACGCAATCGAGCGGGTCGAGGATTACCGCTGGCGACACGGTGAAGCCATCTCGGTAGGGATGATCTTCGTGGCTGAGCTGGCCAGGCTTGGTGGTCGACTAGGAGAATCCGAGGTGGCCACACATCGTGAAATTTTGGGCTCCCTTGGGCTGCCAACCAGCTACGCACCAGGCCGTTGGGAGCAATTGTTGGCTGCCATGCAGGTAGATAAGAAGGCCCGGGGTAACACTCTCCGTTTCGTCATTTTGACGGGGATCGGGCACCCGGTGGAGTGGTCCGGCCCCGACCCAGATCTGCTGTTGGCGGCCTACGAGTCGCTAACCGCGTAGGCTCACGTCATGGCTTCCAGCGTAATGATCTTGAATGGTCCGAATCTCGATCGACTAGGCACCCGAGAGCCCGCCATCTACGGCACGGCAACTTTTGCTGACTTAGTTGCGTTTTGTACCGCCGAGGCGCTGACCTTGGGTTGCACCGCTGATGTGCGTCAAAGCAATGATGAAGCAGAGTTAATTGGGTGGTTACATGAGGCCGCAGATGCAAATTCACCAGTGATCATTAATCCAGCGGCGTTTACGCACTATTCCTACGCGCTTCGAGATGCCTGTGCTCTGGTCGAATCACCATTGATTGAAGTTCACCTATCTAACCCAGCGGCGCGCGAGGAGTTTCGGCAAACCTCGGTTATTTCTGGGGTCGCTGACGGGGTCATTGCTGGCTTTGGCATTGAGTCGTACCGACTTGCCCTACATGCTGTTGCGCGCATGACCAAGGGCTAGGCGTTTTGATGTCGGGTAGTCGCCGTGATGAGCTGAGAAAGTTAATGCCGGCCGACATGCCTGGGCTTCTTGTAACTCTGTTGCCAAATATCAGGTACCTGAGTGGGTTCAGTGGCAGTAATGCGGCACTGTTCGTGTCACGTGACGATCCAAGTCGCGACCTAATATGCACCGACGGCCGTTATCAAACGCAAGTTGCACGTGAGTGCCCTGACCTTCCAGTGCACCAGGATCGATCCTGTGCTGTTGCCTTGGTGGCGCGATTAGCGGGTGAGGGCTTAACCCGCATCGGAGTGGAGGATCAGATTCCGGTTGCGATTGACCGCGAATTTCAGAAATTACTTTCAGTTGTAGCGACCTCAGGTTTGATCGAGCAGCTAAGAGTCGTTAAAGATGCTAGCGAAATTGAGCTACTGACTCAGGCTGGTTTAATCACCGCGGAGGCTATGGCGCAGCTACTCCGCGAACTCCGAGTGGGCATGACCGAGATTTATGCGGCACGACGACTCGAGCAGTTATTCGGTGAATTCGGAGCCGAAGATAGAGCTTTCGAGACGATCGTGGCCACCGGTTCGAACTCGGCAATCCCACATCACCAGCCTACGTCACGAGTCTTGGCCAGAGGCGATCTCCTGGTCATTGACGCCGGTGCGATGGTGGCCGGTTATCACGCCGACATGACACGCACGGTGCTGGTTGGTGCAGATCCCGAGCCGTGGCAGTTACAAATTCACGGATTAGTGGCAACGGCACAAATTGCAGGGGTAAAGGCCTGCGCTACCGCCGTGCCGCTCAAGACCATCGACGCTGCGGCCCGATCGATCATTGCTGACGCGGGGTTTAGCCGTGAATTTGGCCATGGGCTCGGCCATGGGGTGGGTTTGGAGATTCATGAGGCACCGATGATCAATGCCCGGTCGACGGGTACCATTTCACCCAACACCCCGGTAACCATCGAGCCTGGTATCTACTTACCAGATAAAGGTGGTGTGCGGATCGAAGACACCTTGGTGGTGGAGTCGAAGGCAAGCCGGGTCCTTACTGAACTGGCGCGCGAACTGGTCGTGGTCGGATGAACCTGGAATTCAAGGCAACAACAAATAGCGGGAGATGACGTCGTGGCAAGCACGAATGACCTAAAAAACGGGCTCGTCCTGAATATCGATGGCCAGTTGTGGACCGTGATCGAGTTCCAGCACGTTAAGCCTGGCAAAGGGCCGGCCTTTGTCCGCACCAAACTTAAGAGTGTGCTTTCAGGCAAAGTTGTCGATAAGACTTTCAATGCCGGTATCAAAGTCGAAACCGCTAGCGTCGATCGACGCGACATGCAATACCTGTACCGCGATGGAGATGATTGGGTTTTCATGGACGTGGCTAATTACGAGCAAATCACGGTACCCAATGCCGTCGTCGGCGAATCCTCTAAGTACCTGCTCGAAAACCAGGTTGCCAACATCTCGATCCACGAGGAGACCGCAATCATTGTTGAGCTGCCGGCATCGGTTGAATTGATGCTTACTTACACCGAGCCCGGACTCCAGGGGGATAGATCCACGGGCGGCACTAAGCCAGCGACCTTGGAAACCGGTGCGATTATTCAGGTACCGCTTTTCCTTGAATCAGATACTAAAGTCAAAGTTGATACCCGTGATGGTTCCTATCTTGGCCGCGTGAATTAGACGTGTCTGCTCGCGGTAAGGCTCGCAAACGGGCCCTAGATATCTTGTATGAGGCTGATATTCGAGGCGTGCCAGCACTCGAAGTTCTGGAGTCGCAGGTTGTTAGGCGCTCGGAGGATGGTGATCCCGAGTTGAATGTATATGTCTCTGAGATCGTTCACGGGGTTGTCGAGCACGGTCAGTACATCGATGAGGTCATCAGTACTTACTCACTCGGCTGGACTCTACCGCGCATGCCAGCGGTGGATCGATCGATCCTACGGCTGGCCTGTTATGAAGTTCTCTGGAATGACGATGTCCCTGACGCGGTGGTTATCTCCGAGGCTGTGAATATGGCCCAGAGCCTTTCGACCGATGAATCCTCGACCTTCGTCAATGGGCTGTTAGCGCGAATAAGTGAAGTGAAGACTCGACTTACAATCCAGTAGCCTAAGCCAATATTTTGGGTTTTAGTTCATACTTGACGCATGGGCGGCCGTATAACTAGTTGGGTTCTTACCGTCTCCTTGTCAGCAGCCGGCCTGTTTGTCACCGGTGCTGGGATTGAGGGCGCGCAGGCTGGTCCGGCCATTGCAACAAAAGTAGTTGGGTCCCTGACGGTGAAAAGTTGCGATGAAGTTGCGACCCCCGGTTCACTTACTTGGTGTGGAACGATGAAGAGACCTTGGGACCCTAACGATGATTCACTAGGTAGTTTTGATTTGGCATTTGCTTTGGTACTTCCGATATCTGGAAAGGTTTCAAAGCCGGCTGTCGTTGGCCTCGAAGGGGGTCCGGGCTACGGCTCAATTGCCTCGGGCCAACTTTATGCCGAGATGCTGCAACCACTTCTGGCTGACCGTGCGCTTTTGGTAGTCGACCAGCGGGGCACCGGCAAGTCCAACCCGGCGGATTGCGACTACGACGACACGATTTCAGCCTGCGCCAAGGAGCTAGGTGATCGTTTCGACCTGTACGGAACAGAGTTAGTGGCCGATGATCTAGGTGCCCTGATTCAGGCACTAAATCTAGGCGTAGTCGATGTTTATGGTGATTCATACGGCACCTTTGTGGCTCAGGTGTTCGCCAGCCACCACCCGGATCTGGTGCGCAGTCTGGTACTCGACGGTGCCTACCCCGTAACCGGTGAAACAGCGTGGTATCCAACTCAAGGTGCGGCAATGCGAAGGGCCTACACCGTGGTTTGTGAGCGCACCAAGGGCTGCGGTGACGATAACACCGGCACGATGCAGTTGCTGACGCGTCTACTCACGAAACTCCGGAAAAACGTGGTGTCGGTTCAGGCGCCTGGAGCAGATGGAAAAATCATCAACGTTAAATTGAACCCACAGAATCTCAATGATGTAGCTTTTGGTGGTACATACGGCCCGACCACTTATCGGGAGTTCAATGCGTCCCTCCGTGCTGCCTTGGCTGGTGACCCGCTACCACTTGGCCGGCTGGTGGCCGAGTCCAAAGCCACGAATGTCGAAGAACCGGTATCGGTGTATAGCCCGGGCCTGCAAGTAGCTGTCTCCTGCCATGACTACCCGCAACTGTTCGATATGGCCCAATCAAGGGCAATTCGAAAATCCCAGTACGACGCAGCGGTGGCTAACCAAATTAAAGTGGATCCTGACATCTACGGCCCATTTCAAATTCGAGAGTACCTGAAGTCGGATTTCAGTACCCAGCCACTTTGCCTACCGTGGCCGATTGCCACTCGCAACCCCTGGAAGTTACCCGGGCCACCCGACGGTAGGTATCCCGATATTCCCACCTTGGTTTTGTCGGGTGAGCTAGACACAATTACGACGGTTGCCGAGGGTGATTTAGTTGCGGCGCAGTTTGCCCGTTCAAGGCACGTAACTTTGGCTAACTCCA
>WLHM01000058.1 GCA_009702725.1 Actinomycetota bacterium
CGGATTGGTATCAACAAATGGCCCTACTGGCACCGCCGGCACTATCTTTGCGATGTCATCGGCAAATACCTCGTCTGCCGGAATCACTTAGTATCACCCTTCATTAGACGCTCGACGTACTTCGCGATGACGTCAACTTCTAGATTTACGATGTCACCGACGTCAAGCCCACCCAATGTCGTTTGCTCCAAAGTTGTTGGAATAAGCGATACTGAAAAGTAATCGGGGCCGGCTTCAACAACGGTTAGCGAAACCCCGTCCACCGTAATTGAGCCCTTTTCAACCAAGTATCTTGCTAAATCTACGGGCAAGTTAAATCGAATTACCGTCCAATGCGCGCTTGGCTCGATCGCGAGCACAGCCGCGACTCCGTCAACGTGGCCCTGAACTAGGTGGCCGCCAATGCGGGCATCGAGCCGCGCAGCTCGTTCAAGGTTTACCGTGGACCCGATGGTGGCCTTGCTTAGCGAACTTCTGCTTAGAGTTTCGGCCATGACATCGGCGGTGAAATAGTCGGACCCAAGATCAACAACCGTTAGACAAACGCCATTGACCGCGATGGAGTCACCCTCCTTGGCGTCACTAACTACCAGGGCGCCTTCAATTTTGAATTTCGCAGCATCGGGTAAAGACTCAATATGCGAAATAAACCCTAGTTCTTCGACAATGCCAGTGAACATTTTATCATCTTAGTCACTCGGTGCCGGGCTCAGCGCCCCGCGAATAAGTACATCATTGCCGATGACCTCAACGGCAGTAACAGTGACCGCCTGCGGGCTCGGCAGCGGCGCCAAGGCCACGGGGCCAGCCCCTAGAAATTGCGGTGCCACGAATGAGATGATTTCGTCTACCAGGCCGGACTCCACGAATGCCGCAATGATCGATGGCCCGCCTTCGATCAGAACCTGATGCACCTGCTTGGAAAGAAGGACTTCCAGTATGCGATATGGGTCGTGTTCTCGAATCTGGATACCTGGACCGGCCCCTGTATCAGCAAAAATCTTTAAGTCAGTTGGCAGGTTGCGACCTCCGACCACGACGCGTAGCGGCTGATTCGGTAGCAGTACCCCTGAACTATCACGTGCAGTGAGAGCTGGGTTATCAATGATTGCCGTGTTTGCGCCAATAAGAACCGCATCAACCTCGGAACGAAATTGACCAACCCAAGCCCGAGCCGCCGCACCGGCTATTGCTGTTGGCCCGCCACCTGCTCCAGCAACCCGGCCATCAAGGCTCATTGCAGTTTTGATGCTCACAAATGGACGACCGGTTACTTGGACATGCGTCCAGGCTCGATTAATTAGTGCTGCCTCATCAGCCAGCACACCTCCGATCACCGCGATGCCGGCGCGCGCTAAAACAGAGGCACCACCACCGGCCAGATCCGTGGGATCAGCCTGCGCGTAAATAACCTGGCTAACCCCAGCCTCAATGAGCGCCTGCGAGCACGGCCCGGTGCGGCCGATGTGCAGGCACGGCTCAAGGGTCACAACGGCGGTTGCACCACGCGCCAGATCACCGGCCGCCGCAATTGCATTGACTTCGGCATGGGGTAGGCCCGCACCCACATGATGGCCGCGGCCAACAATTTCACCACCGGGGCCCACAAGTACACAGCCGACTCGGGGATTTGGGCTGCACCTGGCATCAGGTAGCACAGCCAGTGCGAGTGCCTCTCGCATGATTTTTTCCCAGTTACTCATGGTTTACCCAGGTACTCACGGTGTGGATGCCGCCGAGGCTAGCGCTCGCAGTCGATCCACCATGGCTCCCGGATCTTCCGCGCGGTAGACCGACGACCCGGCCACAAAAACATTCGCCCCCGCACTTGCGCACCGCTCGATCGTTGAAATGTCTATGCCACCGTCCACCTGCACCCAGATGTCGGTACCGGTTGCTTTCGCGAGAGCACGCGCCTGCTCGATTTTCGGCAGCATGTCCGACATGAACGATTGACCGCCAAACCCCGGTTCAACGGTCATTATTAAGATCATGTCCAATTCACTCATTAGCTCCGCGACCGTCGATAACTCAGTGCCCGGTTTCAAGCCGATGCCGGCACGCGCACCCGCGGCCCGCAGATCTCTGCACAATTGCCCCGGGTTAGCTGCGGCTTCAATATGAAAGGTGACACTGCTGGCGCCGGCCTCGGCGTAGGCAGGGGCCCAGCGATCTGGATCGGAAATCATTAAGTGGCAGTCGGCGGGAATGCTGATGCGTTTCAGTAAGGACTCCACGACTGGAACCCCAAAAGTCAGGTTTGGTACAAAGTGATTATCCATAATATCGAGGTGAATCCAATCAGCATGATTGGCAACACGATCAACTTCGTCGGCCAAACAGGACAGATCACTATTGAGCACACTTGGCGAGATCAGTATTCCCATGGGCCAAGACTAATCAGGTCAGCAGGAGCCAGCGGTACTAGCCGATCTTGCGGAGGAGCGCGAAGAACATTGCGTCGGTGCCATGGCGGTGCGGCCACAACTGCACGAATGGGCCTTCCCCGACGTCGCTGACCTCAGGCAATAAGCCTCGGGCATCCTCGATGGCTACATCTTGGCGCCCGGACACAGCGTCTTCGACAACGAATTCTGTCTCAGCTAAGTGCGGGGAGCAGGTGGCGTAAATGACAACTCCGCCGGGCCGGGTCGAAGCTATTGCCGACTTGAGCAACCCTCGCTGTAGCGGCCCCAGAGTCGACAGATCGGTCGGGGATTTGCGCCACCTGGCCTCGGGGCGACGACGCAACGCACCTAGACCGGTGCATGGTGCGTCAATCAAGATCCGGTCAAAAAGCTGTTCGCCCCAAGGGGCTGTGGTGGCATCTCCCACGATGATTTCGGCTGGGACTTCACCGAGGGCACGCTCAACTAAATGTGCCCGATGCGGATGTAACTCAACAGCCATAAAACTGATTCCGCGCGCGGCAGCTACACCTGCCAATACCGCAGCTTTGCCGCCTGGCCCTGCACAAATGTCTAGCCAAGCCTGCTCTGGATGCTGCACGTCAGCGCGAGTCATTGCGAGTGCCACCAGTTGACTACCTTCGTCCTGCACCCCCACCGCGCCGCTTCTGACGATGTCTAGGGCATCTGGCGCACCACTTAGCAGGACGGCCGCCAGAGGTGAATACCGACCCGGCGTTACCTCCGAGCGTGCACGCAGAGCGGCCGGGTCAATTCGTCCCGGTCGCGCCACCAATACGGGGTGAGCTGGTTCGTTATCGGCAGCTAGCAGTTCAGGTAGCTCAGCGCGCCTTTCCCCTAGGGCATCTTGAAATGCGCGAACTATCCAGGCCGGGTGTGACCAGCGTGTGGCCAGCCCTTCGATCCCGCCAGCGGATTCGACCATCTCAACCCAATATTGGAGGTCATGAGCCGAGACCTTTCGTAGGACAGCATTTGCGAAACCTGCCCGGGCCGTAGCCCCACCCGGTGAACCCAATGCACGCGCAAGTTCACATGAGGAGTCAACGGCCGCATGTGAAGGTACTCGCATGTTTAGTAACTGGTGAGCCCCTAAGCGAAGTACGGACTGCATGCTAGGTTCAACATCGACCCAAGGACGAGAAACGCAGGTAGTCAAAATCGCATCGTAAAAGCCCTGCCAGCGCAAGGTTCCGTAGGCAAGTTCGGTGGCGAACCCCGCATCGCGGCCGGTTAGAGACATCCGCGCCAATACACCCGGCATCGTCAAGTTCGCATATGAGTCTTCCTCGCGTACTGAAAGCAGCACTTCGAAGGCGGCCTTGCGCGCTGGATCGACACTCATTCAAACCTCGGTAACTGTGAGCGCAACCCACGAATCCAATCACCAGCGGGCATCAACTTCTTGCCAGCCGGTTGCACGCAATTCAACCGCGCTGGTTTAGTCGCGGTGCCAACTAGGACTGCCCCATCAACCAGAGCCAATTGCCCCGGTGACAAGGAGATGTCGGAAACCACTTGGTCTGCATTAAGTGGGCCAAGTTTGATGCGCTCACCATCGGCCAAGGTCCACGGCCCCGGGTTCGGCGTCGTCGCGCGAATACGCCTATCTACTCCGACCCAAGGGTCAGTCCACCTGATCCGGGCATCTTCACCGGTGAGTTTCGGGGCATAGCTAATATCAAAATTACGTTGCGGCAGCGCCTCAATTGAATTACTGGAGATGGCGTCCAAGGTCGCGACTAGTAGTTGCCCGCCGGCCTCTGCGAGGCGTTCTAGCACCGAACCGGAAGTATCTAGATCACCGATCTGCTCAGTGACGGTACCGAAAATCGGCCCAGTGTCTAGACCCGCCTCGAGGCTAAAAGTAGTAGCTCCTGTCAAAACATCACCGGTAAGTACCGCCCACTGAACCGGTGCCGCCCCACGCCAAGACGGAAGTAAAGAAAAGTGCAGGTTGACCCAGCCATGGAGCGGCACACTCAGCAGAGTTGGTGGCACCAACGCTCCATAGGCGACCACCGGACAGCAGTCTGGCTCGAGCGCCCGCAATTGCATTTCGAAATCTAAGTCATGCAAATCAGTCGGGGTAAGTATCGGAATGCCTTCAGCATGAGCCAATTCGGCCACAGCACTCGGTACCAAATTTTGACCCCGGCCAGTGCGTGAATCTGGACGTGTAATCACGGCCACCACCTCATGTGGTGAATTCAAAATAGATCTAAGTGCTACTGCAGCGACATCTGGCGTGCCCGCAAAAACACAACGCACGATTTACATCCACCTGGCCGAAAGGGTATGTGGACTAATCTGGACCGTTGGCGCTGGTTCTCCGAACCATTCGGACTCGCGAACTAATCGCATAGCTTCTCGGCGGGCTTGAGGGTCCAATCGATCAATGAACATGATGCCATCTAAGTGATCAGTCTCATGTTGCACGCAGCGTGCCAAAAGATCACTACCTTCAATGACGACCGGCTCGCCATGCATATTCATGCCACGGGCAACAACACTTAGTGCGCGCTTGGTATCAAAAGCGAGATCTGGGAGTGAAAGGCAACCTTCTTCGCCATCTTGAATTTCGTCGGACAGCGATAATTCGGGGTTAATGAGGTGGCCGAGTTCATCGTCAACCCAATAGGTGAAGACCCGCAACAACACGCCGATCTGTGGAGCCGCCAAACCCGCCCCTGGCGCCTCTTGCATGGTGTCTGTTAGGTCGGCAACAAGTTTACGTAACTCCTTGTCATAAGTTTCAACGGCGGCCGCCGGAGTACGCAACACTGGGTCCCCGAAGAGTCGAATAGGTTGAACGGCCATGACCGGATTCTACGTCCTGGGATTTCACTGAGTCGGCACTGGTGCAGACTCCATGGAGATTGGCTCACGCGGATCACACACCACGTTTACCGGTTTGCCGGAACTCTTGGCCGCGCGCATCGCTGAAATTACACGCAGTTGTCCGGCTAGCTGCGCCCCTAAGTCACGCCGCACGACCACTATGCAACGTTCGCCGGCGGGACCGAGAACTTTATGCTCGACCGTCAACAGCGACAGCACGTCGTTGATATCGGCAAGCGCACCGTGCAGCACCGCCATTTTGGTATTGGGAGGTAAGCCAGCTGCCGCTCGGTCAGCAAGTTCACGCTGCGCAAACCAAGGAGCATCCCATCGAATCAACGCTTGCACGACCGGCTCAGAGTTTTCGGCGGTAATCGCTAAAGGGGCTCGCGGACGAGCTAGCAGTGCCGCACCGAACCATCGACGCGCAGCTTCTTGGGTGACCTGGAGTTGTGGACGCAGCAATTGCCCTCGAGCGTCCAAAATAATGACAGCCGCATAACCACCATCGGCGATTGGTTCAGCACCTGGGGTTGCGATCACCAGCGCTGGCGCAGAGCTGACGCTACGGCGCATTGCCGAACCCTGTGACCAGATAACCGGGGTCGATGGGAATGCTCGACCAAACTCCTCAGCGGTACGCTCGACCCCGATGGCCACCGCGCGTAAGTTCGTGTCACCACATAGGCGACAACTCCAACCGGCCGCAGGTACTCCGCACCAGATGCAGGTAGGGATGCTTTGACCCGTTGCCAGCCCAAGTGGGCCCCCGCATGAACACCGAGCCGGGGCGCGGCACTGTTGGCACGAAAGGGCGGGCAGATAACCGCGTCGCGGTACCTGCACTAGAACCGGGCCTAGCTTCAAGCCCTCTTTGGCGACCGACCACGCCATATGCGGGAGCCGGGCAGAGGCCGCTGCCACATCGCGCGCTAAATCCTCTTGCTCGAGTGCTCGAATAATTGGGGCATTTGACGAGACAGCCTCGCGGGTTGGTGCCAATGACTGTGCCCACCCTTGCTCACACCAAAGCTGTGTCTCAACACTTCTTGCCGGCGAACCGACCAACAGTGCGCAGCCCCCCGCCGATGAGCGGATAGCCGCTACGTCTCGGGCATTCCAATAGGGCGCATGTGACTCCCAGAGCGAATCATCTTGGTCATCCCAGACCACCATCAGTTGCAGGTTCGAAACTGGAGCAAAGACAGCTGCTCTGGTTCCGATCACCAACCGTGCCGAGCCACGCAAGGCCCGAAGGAACTCACGGTAGCGTCGCTCCGGACCTTGATCGGCGGTCAAGATAGCCGTGGTGTCACGGAGTTCAACAAGCTCCTGTGCAAGTAAGTCAACATCGTGCGCATCAGGCAGCACCACAATCGCGCTTCCATCAGAATTCACCAGGGTCGCTCGCACTAATGACGCGATGTCTTGATACCAAGACTGCGCCGGAGCCGAACTCCAAACCCCTCGAGTATTTAGTGAATTACCGCTACTAAGGCGATCTAACAGCACCGAGCCATTCGTATAATTGCTCCACCGGGTTGCATCGAGGTCGTGTACCTGAAAATTAACTTCAGGTACGCGATATTGCAATGACTCTGCCCGCGCGTGCCTCGGTGGCACCGCACTGCGAACGACATCTGAGAAGGTACCGGCATAGTGCTCAGCTACCGCCGAAACCAACCCGCAAACTTCAGCGGTGAGGACGCGCTCAGCCGAGACCACTCGCTCAATTGGACGAAGCGCCTTTCCGGCATCACTAGCTTGCACCCTGCCGACTACAAACCCATTTACCAAGCGCCCGGAAAAGCGCACTCGCACTCGAACCCCAGGTTGGACCAAGTTATCAAGCAGCTGCGAAATGGTGTAGTCAAAGATGCGGTCAAGTTGTGGAAGCGGTGAGTCGATTCGAACCTGCGCGATTGGCAACTTTTCAGCAAGGTCTATAGACAAAGACGGCCCCTTGCGGGGCCGTCGCGCGCCTGATTTGCCGCCTGCAGGCAGCAGTTCCAGTTGATTTGTCTCGGGATCGATCGCGGGTCTCACACCCCGGCGACCG
>WLHM01000059.1 GCA_009702725.1 Actinomycetota bacterium
GTCTGGTAGCTGATGCACAGCAGCGATTGCATGATGAGGGCATCAGTGGTGATATTTATCTTTTCAAGAACAACACTGACTCAGCAGGTAACTCCTATGGCTGTCACGAAAACTATTTGATCGAGCGGCACGGAGAGTTTGCCAAAATGGCCGACCAGTTGATTCCATTCCTCGTCTCGAGGCAGATAATCACCGGCGCTGGAAAGGTGCTGCAGACTCCACGCGGAGCACAATATTGCGTGAGTCAGCGCGCGGACCACATCTGGGAAGGGGTGTCCAGCGCGACTACCCGCTCGCGCCCCATTATTAATACCCGTGACGAGCCGCATGCTGATGCGGAGTTGTACCGCCGGTTGCACGTAATTGTGGGTGATTCAAACATGAGCGAAGTAACAACGCTACTAAAAGTAGGCACCGCGGATCTAGTCCTTCGAATGATCGAAGCTGGTGTGGTGATGCGCGACATGTCCTTGGAGAACCCGATCCGGGCAATACGCGAAATGAGCCACGATCTGACCGGCCGAAAGACTGTCAAGTTGAGTACAGGCCGAGAGTTGTCCGCCCTCGAAATTCAGTGGGAGTACTACGAGAAAGCCGCTGATTTCGCTGATCGTCGTGGGCTGGCCACCGATGTCACGATCTCCCGGGTGCTTGAACTTTGGGGACGAGCGCTGAAGGCCATCGAGGGCGACGATCTCTCACTTATCGACCGTGAAATTGACTGGGCGATCAAATTGCGTCTCTTGGAGCGCTATATGGCCAAGCACGACCTGACTTTGGCCTCCCCGCGAATCGCCCAATTGGATCTCGCTTACCACGATATTTCACGGAACCGCGGGCTCTTCTCGATTATGGAACAAAGGGGTCTAGTGGATCGAGTTTCTCGAGATATCGATGTTTTTGCGGCGAAATCCATCCCGCCACAGACCACCCGCGCTAAATTGCGCGGTGATTTTGTGCGGCGCGCCCAAGAAAAACACCGTGATTTCACCGTGGATTGGGTGCACCTGAAGTTGAATGACCAAGCCCAGCGAACTGTTTTGTGCAAAGACCCATTCCTGGCGGTGGATGAACGCGTTGAGCGCCTGATGGCCAGCATGTGACTACAGGTTAAGGTACTCCAATGCGCACATCAAGGAAGCTTTTTTCACTCACCGCAGTTGCTGCCCTCGGGATCAGTTTGATTTTGTCCGGATGCTCAAGTGGTACATCGAGTGATCCGGTAACGAGTAGCGCGCCGGCCACCGATGCAGCGTCTGCACCCTTTGCAACCACCGATTGCGCCGTGGCGCAGCCCCCGGTGCCAGAACAGTCAGCGCCAATGGATGGGCAAGAACTCGATGGGGTAGTAGTGCAGTTGGATCCGGCTGGAGTACCGACCGTCACCGTCGCCGCGACTGCAGCCGCAGCCACAGAACTTGGGTCCGTTGATCTAGTTGTTGGAGATGGTGCGCCGGTTGAACTAGGTGCAACAGTCGAGGTCAACTACTGCGGTATTGGCCTGAGCAGTCGTAATATGTTCGACTCCTCGTGGGCTCGTGGTGCACCGGCCGCCTTCCCGCTAACTCCAGGTGGCTTAATTCAAGGCTGGACAGATGGCTTACCAGGTATGAAGGTTGGTGGAGAGCGGCTCTTGCTGATCCCCGGATCTCTCGGGTATGGCCCCACCCCTCCGCAAGGCTCTGGGATTGAGCCCGATGAAACCTTGATCTTTATTGTGCAAGTTACCGCAGTTTCTTAAACGACCCTGGAACGGAGTTTAAAGTGAGCACCAAGCCTGAGATCGATTTCATTGAAGGTCCTGCACCCACTGAACTAGTAATCACTGACCTAATCGTTGGCGATGGCGCCGAGGCAGTGGCGGGTGGTCGTGTCGAAGTTCACTACGTCGGCGTCGAGTTCGAATCGGGCGAGCAATTTGATGCCTCATGGGATCGCGGTGAGTCAATTACCTTCCCGCTGAACGGTCTAATCGCCGGTTGGCAGGAAGGTATTCCCGGGATGAAAGTTGGGGGCCGACGTCAACTAGTGATACCACCGGCACTGGCATATGGTGCTGCAGGTTCCGGGCACCGGCTTGCCGGTCAGACTTTGGTATTTATCATCGATCTGATTAACGTCGGATAGCAGTTAGATGGCGTCAACGCGAATTGACCGTACTGAACGCCTACTGAATCTAGTCTTTTGTCTGATGGCGAGTCGTCACGCCGTACGCCGTTCGGATATCCAAGTAAGTGTGCCGGGCTACTTAGATGCCCCAAGCGATGCTGCCTTCGAGCGGATGTTCGAGCGGGATAAGGATGAACTGCGTGGAATGGGTATTCCCATTGACACCGTGACCGATTTCAATGGTGAAGTCGAAGGCTACCGAATTTCACTCGCCGATTATGAATTGACGGGATTGTCTTTTACCACCGAGGAGCTCGCGGTGCTCAGCTTGGCCGCAAGCGTCTGGGACGAGGCAATTATCGGCCCAGCGGCTACCACAGCACTTCGGAAGCTCGAAGCAGCACAAGGTGCGGCTGCTACGCCTTCGAATGGTTCACCAGTTATCAACGTTCGATGGTCCGAAACCGATGCCGCCATTTTGCCGTTGTTCACCGCGGTGCGCGAGCAGAGGGTTGTCGCCTTTGATTACCGGTCGGGGAATGCACAGCTTGCATTCAGGCGCCGCGTTGACCCTTGGGCTGTGGTTGCCCAAGAAGGGCACTGGTATTTGGTTGGGCATGACAACGACCGCGCCGCGAGCAGGGTCTTTCGGCTATCCCGAATAGTCGGAACAGTTCAGGTTTTCGCCGAATCACAGGAAAATCCAATGCCACCTGATTTTGAGGTACGAGCGATGGTCGGCGCTCACGCACCTGATACCCCTTTTGAAATGAGAGTCTTTGTCCGCGCTGGGCAAGGAGCTGAGCTCAGGCGGTTTAGCAAAGTGGGCAAAAAACTCGACCCATATGCGGATGGTGAACTTTTGATCGGTGCACGCACTAGTGAGCAATTACAGTCGCTGGCATGTGCCGCCGGTGCCGGTGCTCAGGTGATAGAGCCGAAAGCTGTGCACGATGATGTATTGGCCTCGCTGCTGCGTATCCACCAAATTCACGGTGGTGAAACATCATGAGTGCAACAGCAAACTCAATAGGCAGACTCTCGCGCCTACTGGCCTTAGTCCCTTGGTTAAGTGTTAACGACGGAGTTAGCGTTAAGGAAGCCGCAAGGCACTTCGACGTATCACCCGAGCAACTTGAAAAGGACCTCTGGCTTCTTATCGTCTGTGGCCTCCCAGGTTACGGCCCCGATCAATTGGTAGATATTGACTTTTGGGACGAGGGACGCATCCACGTACTAGATCCACAAACTTTGCGAAAACCCCTCCGCATCTCACCGGCTGAAGCCATGTCACTTTTAGTCGCACTTCGACTACTCGCGCAGGTACCTGGATCCCATGATCGTGCTGCCCTCGTGTCAGCAACCCATCGTCTGCAGTTAGCGGTCGGTGAAGTTGATGCCCCGGTGATTCTGGAAGAAAGTGAAATTGATTCAGTACTATCAAACATCGCTTTAGCTCTCGAAGAGAATCGACTACTCCACCTACGTTACGGAGGCGCAGCGGGTGACACGGTAACTGATCGAGAAGTCGAACCCCTACGGATGGAGTCGACCGATGGCCGGACTTATCTCGAAGGATTTTGCCGATCAGCCGGCGCAGTTCGTACTTTTCGCATCGATCGTATAGTCCAGGCAAAAGTCGGCGAAGTCATCGTGACAACCGCTTCCCCTGGTGGCAATCTTGCGGCCCTGAACCAAGTTTTTACCGCAATGATCGTCCTCCAACCTCAGGTGAGGTGGGCCCTGGATGTCCACACGATGCGGGTTGTAGCGGAGCACCCGGATGGCAGTGTTACGGCAAGTATCGCCGCCCATGACGGTGCCTGGCTGGTGCGGCTGATCCTGTCGCTGCGCGGCTACGCCGAGCTTATTGAGCCTGAGGAATTGCGCAATAATGTCAAAATCCAGTCGGCCGCTGCCCTGGCAGCGTATGATCTTCCAAGGCTGGTCGGTTCCGCCGACGGGCAAGACCAGGAGGTTTAAGTATGCCAAATCTAGGTGGCGCAGAGTGGCTAATCCTCATTGCCATTATCGCTCTACTGTTCGGCGCCAAGCGGCTGCCGGATGCGGCCCGGGGTCTGGGTCGATCAATGCGGATATTCAAGGCCGAAACCAAGGGCTTGGTCGGCGGCGAAGTGACCGTTTCAGCCACAGAGCCGGAAGCACCCGCAATTTCGGCCGCACCACCTGCAGCGCCATCTTTGGTGGAGCCGGAGGCGCAGCCTGAGCAGGTTGCTGAGACGAAAGGCCAATCCGCAAGCTAATTTCGTAGGAAGTTAGCGGGACACCTTTTTGATGGCAGGCGAGAAGCAAGTTAAATCGGGAGCGATGCCGCTCACCGATCATTTACGTGAGTTGCGCACGAGGCTGCTAAAGGCCGGAATCGCGATCGCGCTCGGCATGGTCGTCGGGTGGATCTATTACCCCCAGTTATTTGGCTGGCTAAGTGCCCCTTTCGAATCCGTGGTAGAACAAGCGCGGGCAAATGGTCAGACAGTGATTTTGGCACTTACCGGCGTTGCTGACCCATTTGTTCTACAGATGCAAGTTGCTGCCGTGGCCGGGATCATTCTCAGTTCACCAATCTGGCTCTATCAGCTCTGGCGCTTCGTTACTCCAGGGTTACGTCGAAATGAAAAATACTGGGCCTTGGGCTTTGTCGCTGTAGCGACACCACTTTTTGCGGGTGGAGTAATGCTCGCCTACACCGTCCTGCCTTACGGAATGCAAATTCTATTTGGCTTCACTCCCGCAGGTGTCGAAAACATCGTCTCAGTAGACAGATACCTGTCGTTCTTCATTCGAACCATTCTTGTTTTCGGGGTGGGATTCCTCGCGCCGCTAATGATTGTGCTCCTCAACTTCGCTGGAATGCTAACGGGTGCGCGTCTAGTGTCTTGGTGGCGTTGGATTATTTTTATCGTCTTCATATTTGCGGCGGTGGCCACCCCAACCGGGGATCCCATCAACCTGCTCCTTCTCGCTGGGCCTATTTTAGTTCTGGTAATCATCGCGATTCTCGTCAGTCTCGCTAATGATCGACGACGCGCCAAACGTCGCCCTAAGGACGAAGATTTTAGTGAATTGAATGATGATGAGGCATCCACCATCGATGGACTTGATGAATTGAGCTCGATAGATGAGGTTGATGCGGTAGATGAACTTGATGCGGTAGATGAACTTGATGCGGTAGATGAACTTGATCCGATAGCTGAAATTGATCCAGTAGACGCACTAGATCCGGTAGCCGAAATTGATCCGGTAGCGCCAGTGGATCCGGTAGCGCCAGTGGATCCGGGCGATTTGAAGTCGTGACCCTGCGTGCCAGCTTCATTGTCAATGCGAAAGCCGGTAACGGTGCTGGGTTGGCAGCTGCCGGCGCCGCTGCGCAAGTTTTAGTGGCCGCAGGTATTGAAGCGAATATTTTGGTGCCTAAGTCGCAAGCCGACGCAGAGTTGGCGAGCCATGAGGCAGTACGTGCAGGGGTCGATATGGTGATTGCCTGCGGTGGCGACGGCACCATTAACACCGTATTACAAGCGGTTGCCCAATCATCGATAATTTTGGGAGTCATCCCTACCGGCACCGGCGACGACAATTCACGCACGCTGGGAGTGCCTCGGGGTGATCCAAGGGCCGCAGCAAGTTTCATCGTCGAACAGGCTGCCACCCCCAAAACCGTTGATTTGGCACAGGTGACATTGCCCGATGGGCAAAAGCGTTGGTACCTAGGTGTTTTATCGACTGGGTTTGATTCTTCTGTCAATGAGCGCGCCAACCAGATGCGCTGGCCGTCGGGTAAATCGCGTTATCTTCTCGGAATTTTGGGCGAGTTGCGCGCTTTTTCGCCCGTTGCCTACCGCGTGGTAATTGATGGGATTTCCTATGAGGACACTGCGATGTTGGTATCAATTGGCAACGGCATCAGTTACGGCGGCGGCATGCGGGTATGTCCGAATGCGCTAGTCGATGATGGCGAGCTCGACATCACCTGGCTGCATGAGGTTTCTAAGGCGACTTTCATGAGGGTTTTCCCAACCGTTTATAAGGGCACTCATGTAAACAATCCGAAAGTTCAAATGTTTCGCGGAAAATTGATAACCGTCGAAGCTACTGGGCAAATTGCCTACGCTGATGGCGAACGCCTTGGGCCTTTACCGGTAGAGGTGAAGGTTGTGCCCGGGGCCCTGCGAGTCCTCGCGCGGTAAGTCCGTTTACTGCGTAGCCTTGCCATATGTCCTCTCCTGCGGAGCGCTACGCCGCAGCGGTGGGTAGATCGCGAGCCAGCTCAAGTGCTCTAGCCCAGTTCAACAAGTTATATGAGTTTGACCTAGACACTTTTCAGCTCCAAGCCTGCGAAAGTCTTGAAGCAGGACGAGGGGTTCTAGTTGCCGCTCCGACTGGGTCCGGCAAGACCGTAGTAGGCGAGTTCGCGATTCAATTAGCACTCGAGAGCGGGCAGAAGTGTTTCTACACGACACCAATAAAGGCGCTGTCGAACCAGAAGTACCACGATCTAGTTGATCGGTACGGCGCCGAACGCATTGGGCTACTCACCGGCGATAACACGATCAACGGTGAAGCGCCCATAGTTGTCATGACAACTGAAGTTCTCAGAAACATGATCTACGCGAGCTCTTCAACGTTGACGGGTTTGTCATATGTAGTTATGGACGAAGTTCACTACCTTGCGGACCGATTTAGAGGGGCGGTCTGGGAAGAAGTCATTATCCACCTTCCCGAATCAGTGACCGTGGTTGCGCTTTCGGCAACAGTGAGTAACGCTGAGGAGTTTGGGGCCTGGCTTGCAACGGTGCGAGGTGACACCGACATCATTGTTGAAGAGCACCGCCCAGTACCGCTGTGGCAGCATGTCATGGCGGGTACCCGAATGTATGACTTATTCGTCGATGACCAACAGTCGTTAGTGAATCCTGACCTTGAACAGATCGCCCGTGATGAAGTCAGAAATGAGCGTATGGGTGGTGGGCGTCAACATAATGGCCGACAACCTGGCGGCCGTCAACATAATGGCCGTCGACCTCGCAGTGCGCACACGCCATGGCGTAGTGATGCCATTGACCGACTTGCCCGAGATGGCTTGCTCCCATCGATTTACTTTCTGTTCAGCCGCGCCGGTTGCGACGATGCCGTCAAGCAGTGCATGA